>NZ_JBHVDI010000130.1:0-11390 GCF_042802875.1 Kocuria sp. NPDC057446
GATGCGAATACCTCACCGGGACAAGAAGGACCTGCTCCTCGCCGCGACCTTCTTCCCCAACGAGGCCTTCATGTGGATGCGCGCCGGATGGTTCGTCCGGTCATGGGTCGACGTGCTGACCTCCAAGATCACCAACAAGAAAACTGACCGATGGGCCGCGCAGTACGCGGCAGAAGGAGTATGAGATGTACGGAGCGCAGGAGAGCACCGCCGGCGGGATGGTCCTCGTGGCCGCAGGGCTGACGACCGGCGCCTGGGTGCTGGCCATCGTCGGACTGGCTCTGGCCGGTATCGCACTGACAGCGCTGATCCGCAAGCCCGGCCCGCACCGCCCCTGACACGACACCAGGCCACGAGCAGGACACCCCAAGGGGCGCTTACCGAACGGAAGCGCCCCTTCCTGCTGTCATGACCAACTGCGCTGAACCGCCCACTGATTGATTTTTCCTTCCTCGTTGGCCCACAGCAGCTCGAGCCCCCGCTCAAGCGCAGCGATCCGCTCTCCTGCCTCAATCGTGGTGCCCGCCCGCACATCGCCGTCGGCCTCGTCCTGCCCCACCCACTCCCGCAGCGCCCGCCAATGGATGCCAAGCAGGTCGGCGAGGCTCTCCACCGTTGCTGCGACAGTTCCCATAGGACTGCTGCGGGAACCGGGTGAGAGGAGGAGAGCACTCTGCCGCTTTACATATGGCCCGGTTAGAGGTCGCTGGGGTTGCCGCAGTTACGGTGCTGAAGGCCTATCTGCCCCGCGGGGGCTGGAAGATGGACGTGGTCCTCAGGGCTGGTGCTTGAGGAAGGCTCGGGTGGCTAGGACACGCGAGTTGTCATCCTGGGAGGGGTGGATGTCGAGGTTCCGTAGGACCGCGGCGACATGCACCTCCACGGTCCGTACGGAGATGTGCAGTTGGCGCGCGATAGCGAGATTGGATCTGCCTTCGGCGATGAGCGCGAGGACCTCTCGCTCTCGGGGGGTAAGTCGGTCAACGACGGTGTGTGACCGCATGAGCGAGGCTACGACGGTGGGGTCCAGAGCGATTCCTCCACCGGCTACTTCCTCGATGGCCTCGATGAGGCGGCCCACAGAGCTGACGCGGTCCTTGAGGAGATAACCGACACCAGAGGGGATGACGGCAATGAGTTCTCGCGCCCACGCGGCCTCAGCGTAGGTCGAGAGCATGAGGACGCCGAGATCGGGATGACGTTCGCGCAGTGTTATCGCAGCCCGGATGCCTTCGTCGGTGTAGGTGGGGGGCATCCGAATGTCGAGGATGGCGACGTCCACGGGGTGTACTGCCATCTGCCCCTGCAGGGTCTGCACGTCACCTACGGATGCGACGACGTGGATTCCAGCTGCTGTCAGCAGGGCGGCCAGCCCCGCGCGGAAGATGCCGGAGTCGTCGGCAAGGGCGACCCGTAGACCGTTCATGGCGCACCCAGGGCGGTGGAGGTGTGCACGGGGGAGCGAATCTCTATCACCGTTGGTCCTCCTTCAGGGCTGGTTATCATCGTTCTCCCACCGACCGCGGCCAGGCGATCCCTCAGCCCGGCCAGGCCACCCCCTGGGACAGGACGTGCCCCGCCGGCTCCTCGATCGACGACGGTGATGGTCACCTCTTGCCCGTCGCAGGCGGCCGTGATCGTCACGGGTCTGCTCCCGTACTTGATGGCGTTAGCCAATGCCTCGGCGGCGGCGAAGTAGCACGTCGCTCGGACGGTCTCGTCCAGACACGAAAAGGACAGCTCCGGTGGTCTGAGGACGAGTTCGCAGTCATCCCACCGGTCGACCATGACGCGCAGTCCTCCGGGGAGGCCACCGTGGCCGAGTGCTACGGGGTGAATGCCGCGGGCCAATCGGCGCAGCTCGGCCAGAGCTTCTGTGAGTTGGTCTTGGGCTTGGTCAATGACATCGGCGCTCTCGGTGGGATTGGACGCGAGCTGTGCTCGAGACAGGGTCGTCGAGACGGCGAGGAGGTGTTGCTGCACCCCGTCGTGCAGGGCGCGCTCGAGTTCTATGCGTTGCGTGACGCTGTCGGTGACGATCCGCTGACGTGACTCGGCCAGTTCCTTGGCGTAGGCGTCTCGCTCCACGGCAAGATGAGCGGCCTCGAGAACCAGTCGAGTGGCCGACAGGGCGATCCTGGTCTGGATAGGGTCTTCTAGCACGACATCATCGAGATCCGCCAACGCACTGGGCTGGCCCTGATCATCGGGAAGAATTTTCCGTAGCCGTCCGAGTGCGGGGGCGGGGTTTGCCTGGGCGCCGTGAGCGTCCAGCCATATCCCGCCGATGTCGTAGTACAGCCGCGCGGTCGGGTCACCGAGCACGCGGCGTAGTGCCGCCTCGACCCCCGGGGCGTCCCCGGCCGTGGCGACCATGGCTTCGACCACCCTCGGGCGCTGAGCGAACGACCAATAGACGGATCCGACGGTCAGCAGCACGGCCACGATCGCCAGTACGGTATGTCCGGTCTCAATCCAGGCCCGGCCCTCCCAGTTGATCCGGTGGGTGTCGACCAGGACGCGGGCGACCTCCCGGCTCCCCACACCGACGGCGAGCAGGCTTCCTGCCGCAGCAACAAGTCGCGACCTCGGCGCCAGGGGCCCCTTAGCCGAGCGCCACCGCTGCCACATGACACGGACAGCCCAAATCCCCACCACGATGGAGCCCGCGCTTCCGATCAACGCAACGGTTTCCGCCCCGGGCTTGAAGTCCACAAGGCGCACCCAAAGGGTGGAGTTGCGCACTTCAGCATGAATTGGGTTCCATTGAGCTGCTGAGACGAGCCAAGGAACGGTGGCCCACAGCCAGGTGGCGCGCAGGAGCGCTGAGGCCGATCGACCACGAGGGCCGGGAGCTGGGTAACTAAGTAGCACCCGCAAGAACAGTGGCGCCACCAACCACTGGGCGACATATCCCAGCTGGAACCAGTAGCCGATAGAGGCGATCGGCTCGGACAGCAGGTAACCCGTCGCGCTGGCCACACCAGCGAGAACGAGGTGCGTGGCATTGCGCCGGTGCTCGGGCACGCGCAGGAGGGTGAACCCGGTGGCATAGACCACCAGCTGGAACACCACGTTCGGCGCGACCCACCAACCACCCACTGCGGCCGTATAGGGCACCGGAGCGACTCCGACGAGAGCAGCCGCCACCAGTATCCATAGGCCCCATCCACGCGCCATGCCGTTCTTGGCGATCACGCTCTCCATTGTGCCGAATGTGCCGGCGGCACACCTACGTGCTGGCACTGATTCGATTTACGGGGAGACGCGAATGTGCGACGCTCAGTGGCTTCCTAACCTTGATGCATACCCAGTAAAAGGCCACGTCAACCAGAATACTGCAGGGCATTAACCGAGGAAAAAGGTCAAGGCCATGCTGGAGGTGGACGAAGTTGTCGTCGACGAGAGGCGGTTTCGGTATTTGGGTCGCATAATCTGACTATTTACAAGTTCTAAGCTGACGCGTAAATCTCAGCATTTCGCATGCAAGAGTAGATAAAAAGGGATAATTGATATGTCCGTTGGATCAAGTCGTGACAACATCAAAGTAAAAAGGATCTTTACCCACCCCGTAAATGCCCCGGGGTGTCATTCTGGAAAAAACGCCGTTGCCTCTTTGTGTGAACTAAACGCTAGAGGCGAACCACATATGGGAAATGCTGGGATGAAGGTATATAACGTTGTTCCAGGAAATGGGGTTGTGATCGTGAGGGGTGAGGTCGACTGGGATGAACCGCTGACTATCCGCATCTCTGTTATATATCAGTAAATACCCGTAGGTCTTTATGCCTCGGTCTTTCAGTGTGTGATGTCTCAGGACATCGGCAAGGCCCGAACCCACGGATGTGGGTTCGGGCCTTTTGCCATGCTCGGGGTTGGTAGTCGCGGCTGGGGTCGATGGTGAGTTCGCGCAGCAGCTCCCCTGTGGTGGCGTTGACCACGCGCACCTGGTGGTCCTGGATGAGCAGGAAGACGTGGGTTCCTTTGTGGGTTCGGCCGATGCCGATGTGACGCAGGACCCCGGCCACGCGCAGGGTGACGGTGCCGGTGCTGCCGATCCGGTCGTGGCGGACATAGTCGTGGGCGTCGGGATCGTGGTTGGGCCCGGGCAGGGCTTTATGCATGGTTTGGTAGAGCGCGCCCAGGGTGGCCCGGTGCGGCAGGGTCTCCTGGGCCGGTGCTGGTTGTGCTCGGTGCGGAACCGGTCCAGGAGACCCTGCAGGGCGGGCAGGCTCACCAGTTGGTCGGGTTGGAGGCGCAACCAGTTCTTGAGGGTCTGTTGGAAGCGTTCGACCTTGCCGCAGGTGGCGGGGTGACCGGGGCGGGAGGGGGCTGCCGCACGGCCGGTGAAACCTCAAGGAGCTCCTACTCATCGTCACTTTACATGAGGCGAGATAGCGGCCATCAAGCCAGCTCAAGTTGTCACTTACGAGTGCAGCAGTCCCCTTGCAACTTTTCCTGCTCTGGGCGTCGCCGTCGGGCTTTCCTGATTGACATGTGGCCGTCTACCGGTCACTTCCCACGAAAGCGACGTTGCAGGAGGGGTTTCTCCCATGGGTCGCACGAATCACCTGATGCTGTGGCCTTGCGATGGTGGGCAGGTGGCCGGACGGGTGGTTCCCGTGTCCACGAGCGGCGGGAGCTGCGGACGGGATGCCCGCCACCGCAGCGATGGTTGCTCAGGCCGAGTTCCGAGGCGGCCGAGCGCGAAGGACGAGCTCCAGCTCGAAGCGGGCCTGGGGGTCATTGAGTGCTTCTCCGAACACCTCGCGCAGCTGGTTGACCCGGTAGCCGACCGTCTGCTCGTGGACATCCAGCTCGGCGGCCATCGCAGCGCGGTGCCCGTGGTGCTTGAGCCAGGACAACAGGGTCGCCCGCAGCCGCTCCCGCTGGGCGGGGCGCAGCTGCTCCAGCGGGGCCAGCCGTTGGGCGGCGAGGTCCTCGACCATGGCGTGGTCACTGAGCAGCAGCAGCTGAGCGAGGTGCTCAGTCACCCACAGCGGCCCCTCGACGTCGGGGTCGGTCCGCAGCAGGTCCCGGGCCAGCACGGCCAGACGCAGGGAATCCGGTGCTGACGGCCAGGGTCGGGCTGGGCCCACCACCGCGTTGCGCCGGACCAGGGCGCGCCCCAGCTCCTGGCGCGCTGTCGGGGAGGAGGGCTCCGGCACGACCGCGATGATGTCACCCGGGCGGGAGGTGAGGAGTGCCCGGGCACCCAGGCGGGATTTCAGTCCTGTGCGCCGGTCGGCGGGCAGGGTGACCACGACGACCCGCTCGGGCAGGGTCCAGCCGGCCGTGAGCACGGCCGCGCGCACGGCGTCCTCCTCGGCGTGGCCGCGGATCAGCATCTCCGCCACCGTGGCCAGCAGTCGTTCCTGCTCACCGGCGCGTTCGGACTCCTCGGCGGCGTAGCCCTGGGCGCTGGCGGCGGAGAGCTCCTCGATGTAGGCGAACACCGACTCCGCCAGGACGATCAGCACCGAGGCCTCGGCCCCGGATTCCATGGCGACCCCCGACATCGACCGCAGGGTGGCCCGGGCCGCGGAGCGGTAGGCGCCGAACAGTGCGTCCATGGGCCGGCCCTGGTGGACCTCGGCCCGGCCGAGCAGCTCGTAGACCAGCCGGTCCTCGTCACGCAGGGCCGGTTGTTCGGTGCCGGCCAGGTCCAGGAAACGGGTCAGGGCGGACTCCACCCCATGCTGGATCTCACCCCGCAACGGCCCCTCCAGAGAGGTGGCGTACACCGGGACGTCCCGGTGCACCGCCGCCAGCAACCCTTCCGTGAAGGCGGGCACATGCCCCTCCAGCAGTGGAGTGAGCGTCGTCGGCAACGCCGTCCACGGCACATCGTGATCCACATCGGACACCGCGCACCCCAATCCTCGAACTCGTCAGCGTTTCTCGGGCCCGAAGGACGCGAACAGCCCGCAACGCGTCAGGTGGATCGCCGATGATTGCTGAACCGTCCGCATCGCACCTGCCGGCCCGACCAAGGCGAACCGACCACGCGGCAACCTGCTGCTTGAGCACCAGATGATCGATCCTTCTTGCACTGCAGGTACCAGCACACGCGCCAGAGCCTGAGATCTACACTGTAGGACCAGAACTCCACGTGGTGCACCCGAGGCGCTGCAAGGGATGCTGCCCCTGCCCGTCCGGCAGCCGATCAGGGACTGTCGCTCCAGCGGTGTGGGGGGCGTTTCCATGGTGAGTGGTTCTCCGCCGCCGGCATCCGGTCGGCGAAGGGGACAAGCGAAGGCGTGCAGCGCCGGCTTCCACCGTGTGACCCATCGTGTCTGTCCGGTGTCCTTCGGGCCCAGGAATCGCACCACGAGGTACAGGGTCTTCATCGCGGACTGCTCTTTCAGGAACCGACCCCCGGGCCCGTCCCGCCATCCGGTACCGGGCGTTGAAGGAGTCGACGGCGTTGGTCGAGCAGATCACCTGGCGGAACTCCAGGTCGTCCACCTTCTCCGAGGCGGCCTCGCTGGCTGCCGTGGTCGGGGCGGTGTGGACGGGCTGCAGATCCTCCGCGAGCTCGTCCCAGTACTTCCGCGAGGCGTAGTCGCTCGGGACCGCCCACCAGGACCTCGCTGACTCCCCGTCGCCGTCCCCGGTCCACATGCCCGCCGATGTCCTCGTGCCGGCCCAGGTCCACGCCGATCGCCGCGTGCACGGGCCGGTTGCGGACCTGCCCGTCGTGGACCTCGACCATGATCGCGTCGATGAACACCGCCGCGTCGACCTGCTCCAGGGCCGCCTCGACGACCATCTTGGTCAGCTGCTTCAACAGCCCGCGCGGACCAGTTCCCGGACGGTGTCCTGATCGGCCGGGGACAGCTCCGGCTTCTCCTCCGCCTGCTGGTCGGACGGCTCACGTCCACCAGCGTCTCGATGTTCTCGCTCATGTCGGCCCTCGAGCTCCTCTCGAGGCGACGGGGCCTCATGCGCCGTCGCTGCGACAGGCCCGACCAGGGGTTCCTGAGGGATCGGGTTCGCGGTGAGAAACCGATGTGTGAGTGGGTGTGAACGGTCTGACCCTTTGCGTGGGCGGTCGGAGTTCGTGCTGGGGCCATGAGGCGGAGCGAGGTCGGGGCGAGCGTGTGTCGGTGATGATGGGGTCATGACCGCGACGACGATGAGGATAGGGCTGATGGCCGATCCCGGCCTGCCGGAGAAAGTGGCCGCATCGGTTGCCGCTGATGTGTCCCGGGAACTGTCGGACGATCCCCGTGCTGTTGGTGGTGCGGGGGTGCAGTGGGAGGTGGAGGTCAGTGCAGGGGCTCTTCCGCTCACCCTGGAGGGGGAGATTCCCTTGATGGAGCGTGCCTGCGAGATCCGGGACGGGCGTGGTTGGGACTACGTGGTGTATCTGACGGATCTTCCCCGGGTCCACGACGGGCACTCCATGTTGTGCGAGGTGAGTTCTGCGGCTCGCGCTGCCCTGGTGGTGCTGCCGGCTCTGGGGGCACACCGGCTCAGGAGAAGGATCCGGAAGTTGGTGGTGGCGTTGATCCGCTCGGTGCAGGAGGGGACCATGGATTTCCCGTCCGCCCCGGCAGCCCGGGAGGCGGTGGGACATGGGGCGGTGCGCCGGGTGCCCCCGGGGCGGGACGGGGACGTGTCCTATGTCGTTCTTCCGGGGCGGTGGAATCGGTTGCGGTTGCTGTCGGGGATGGTCCGCAGCAACCGTCCCGGGCGTCTGTTGTCGGCCCTGTCCAGTTGTGTGGCCGCGGCGGCGGCCACGGGGGCCTTCGGTATCTTCTATGCGTCCATCTGGAACATGTCGGATGCGCTGTCCGTGCCCCGTATGGCCGCGATCAGTGGTGTGGTGATCGCGGCGCTGAGTGCGTGGCTGATCGGCTACAACGGATTGTGGAACAGCCTCCGTGACGCCGCTGATCGGTGGCGGGCCGGGCTGGACAATGCGGCCACGATCATCACGGTCGGGCTGAGCGTGGTTCTGATGTACATGATCCTGTGGTTGGTGCTGTTCGTGCTGGGGTTGGCGGTCATCACCGGCGACTATCTCGCCTCCCAGCTCGGCCACCCGGTCACCCTGTTCGACTATCTCCACCTGTCCTGGCTGGCCGCCTCGCTGGGCACCTTGGCCGGGGCCTTGGGATCGAATTTCGACAGCGACGAGTCGATCCGGGAAGCGACCTACAACCGGCGAGTGCACGAACGGCGACGGCTCGCCGCTGACTACCAGGACTGAGAGCATGTCGGGGCCTCAGGAGTTCTGCGGCTTGACGGGGCTGTCCTCTTCTTCCTCCAGCACGGGCAGGTTCGTCTTGTCGTCCTCGGTCCCTGTCTGCGCGCCGGTGGTGGAACCCGAGTTCTGACCGTCGGCCAGGCGCTGCTCGACGGCAGCGTCGAACTGTGCCCCGCCATCGGCGTCGACCAGGCCTCCCTGCTGATCCGCGGCGGCGTCCTCGGGGAGGTCTCCGGCCCCGTCGGGGTCTTGCGAGGTGGTTCCTGAGATGCTCATGGTGATCTTCTTCCTGGGCTTGGGCCTGGGTGCGCACAGCGTGCGGGTGTCGGGTGGGTGAGGGGACGTGGCACTGGCGAGCGGTGGCACCGAGGAGGGGAGCGTGGTCACCGGCCGGGATCTTGCCGGCAGCGGGCAGCGTTCCGCCGTCCTCCCGTGGTGGTCTCCAGCGGCTCACTGCTGGCGTGTCGGATCGGCCATGGGGGAGTGGAGTCAGCCGATCACGGTCAGGGCCGAAGGCGCGGATTCGATCCTCACCGTGGTGTTCGCCGGCACGGAGCGGACCTCCCCGTCGAGCTGGTAGGGCATCGGCTTGAGGGCGGTGAACTCGTAGCGAGCCACACTGGGCTGGTCTCCCAGCCCGGTGGTGGTCGCGCGGGCGGCCTTGAGCAGCACCTTCCACTTGGCGGTGTGCGGGAAGAGGATCACCTCGAAGCGTCCGTCGGCCGGACGGTCCTCGGCTTGACTGAGGGTGGCGAACTTGGCCATCTGAGGGATGTTGGCGAAGAGGAGGCTGTCGATCTTCTGGCGGGTGCCGTCGGTGTGCTGGATCCGGAAGGGCCGGAACTGCGCGAAGGTTCGCACCACCGAGACCATCTCCTTGAGCGCCCCTTTGTTGCCCTTCTCCATGTCGATGGCCACCACGGGGGTCAGCCCGAAGCCGATGTAGGAGTGGGCGTAGAGGGCTTGCGCGCCCGGGTGGTTCCCGGTGGACAGGTGCAGCAGATCCATCTGGCGCACCCGGCCTTCGGCGATGGCCTGGGCCAGGGGCTGGCGGGCGGTGGTGCGGTGGTGGTCGTTGGCGTTGCCGGCGGGGAGCACCGCGCACACGGCGTCGGTGGCCCCGGCGGCCATGACCCCGTTGACGACCTCGTTGTATCCGCCGTCGCCGCTGACCGAGACGACCAGGGCGTTCGGTGTGCCCGCCGCTTCGCGGGCCAGGTCCACGGCGTGCCCGGCGTGCTCGGTGGGCAGCATCCGGATCTCCGGGCTGTAGGGCAGGTCCTGGGTCAGCTGGTCGCGCAGCTTCGCTGCCAGATCCGGGGCGTCCCCGGTGCTGTGCGGATTGAAGATGACGCAGATGGCGTCGAACTTGCGGACAGCCGGATCCGCGGTGTCGGTGGGGTCCGGGGTGTGGGTGGTGTTCATGGGGTGCCTGTCGGTGAGGGCTCGGGCGGGGTCATGTGATCTCATGCGGCGTCGCGGGCATCCAGTTCGGCGGCCAGTTCGAAGCCCCGGTCCATGGTGGAGCAGTGGGGTCCGGCAGGGGCGGTGAGGTAGTCGTGGTCGAGCTGGCGGGTGATCCGGGAGTGCAGCACCTGCAGGTCCGCCATGCTCAGGCCGGTCAGATCATCGGGGAAGTCCTCGGCCGGGCCCAGGCGGCTTCCCGGTGTCTGCCGAGGTTCCGGCTGCGTGCCCGGTACGGGAAGTGCGGCGCCGGGCTCGGACTGCGTCCGGTCATCGTTGGCGTCGATCGGCTCGGAGGCGGCGATGATGGTCATGAGAACTCCTGGATGCAACGGGACGAACAGATCAGGGGTCAAGCGGCTCGAGCATCAGCGGGTCAGGTCTCGAGCTGGTCGGGATGTGGCGTGCTGCCCGAGACCGACCCGACGGCGCCCTGGGGCATCGCGGTCGGGCCGCTGGGTGTGGACGGTGCGGGGTGGAGCTGGGCGGCGAGGCCGCCCAGCAGGATGGTGACGCCCTGATCGAGCTCGGCCGCCCCGTCGTAGTCGGCCAGCACCGGGGCCAGGGCGCGCAGCCGGGGGAAGGAGCGGGCGGGCAGCCGGTGCAGGCCCAGGCGCAGCAGGGACTCGTTCTCCTGCTCGTCCACGACGAACTCCTGGAGCTCGTTGAGGACGTGGCCGTAGAGGAACCCGTAGTAGGCCCGGTAGACGTGCAGGGCATCGGCCGGGGCGAAGCCGGCGTCGATGAGCAGGGCCAGGATGTTCTCCAGCGGGCGCAGCGTGCCCAGCGGGCGCAGCCCCAGCGGGGTGGACAGCGGCCGGGTCACCAGCAGCGGCACCACGTGCGGATGGGCCAGAGCCAGGTCGCGGAAATCGTGGGCGGTGGCGCGCAGCTGCTGTTGCCAGTCCGCCCCGTCGGTGGGGATGACCAACTGGTCCAGCACCAGCTCGGTGATCCCGTCCAGCAGGTCCGCGCGGTTCTTCGCATACCGGTACAGACCCATCGGGTCCCGGCCCAGCTCAGCCCCCAACCGGCGCATGCTCAAGGCGTCGAGGCCCTCGGCGTCCACCAGGGCCAGGGCCGCGGTGAGCACGGCCTCCCGGCTGAGCCGGGGCTTGCGCGCCTTGGCCCTGGGGGTCGGTACGGGGTCCTCGACGGAGCCGGTGTCGGGGTCCGCGGCAGGGGAGTGCATGGGCATCGGGGTCCTTCAATCAGGGGGTTTTGCTTATTCCATAGTCTACACGTACAGTCTACGGTGTAGGCAAGGCGTTGAGCACACTGCGCCCCCCAGCCTTCCACTGACTGCGCCGACGGCGATCTGCCCTCCGGTGCCCTGCCGAATCCGGCACCCCTTTGATTTCTTCAGGAGATTCCTTTGACGAACACTGCTTCCCACACCGCTTCCACTGCTGCGCACACTGACGACAGTGGTCTGCGCCGGGCCACCGAGACCAAGGCCGCGACCAGGACCACCGAGCTCATCGCCTACCTCGGGGTGCTGGTGGCCATCGTCGTCACCGCCACCCTGGTCGGTGACGGCGGGGTCGAGAACGGCGCGGACCTGTTCGATGCCCGTCAGGCCATGGAGTACATCACCTACCTGACCATCGGTTACCTGGTGGCCCGCGGGCTGGCCAAGTCCGGCAGCCGCGAGTACTACAGCGCCTGAGCACCCCTTCCGGTCTGCGGGGATCCGAGCCCTGTTCCAGGG
>NZ_JBHVDI010000131.1:0-11292 GCF_042802875.1 Kocuria sp. NPDC057446
GTTCCCGTCGGAACGGGAACCGCCCACCCGGTTCTGGTGCGTGGCGTGTCAGCGCACGCGGAGGTAAACGGGGCCCGAGCCGACGTTGACGGTCTGGATGACCGTCTGGTTGCCGTTCCAGCCGCCGTGGACGGCCTTGCCGCCGCCGATGTAGACGGCGATGTGGGCGAAGCCCATGCCGCCGTTGGCGTAGTAGACCAGGTCACCGGGCTGGGCCTGGGCGGCGGAGACCCGGGTGCCGAGGCTCAGGTAGGAGGCCGGCCAGCCGTGGTGGTTGATCCCGGCCGCGCGCAGGGCCTTGGTGACCAGGGCGGTGCAGTCCTGGCCCACGCCGAGCTGGTTCCGGGCCGCGGCGGCGATGGTCGCGGCCTTGCCGGACTGGGACTGGATGCTGATGAGCTGCTGGGGGGCTGCGGCGGGCGCGGCCTGGGCCGGGGCCACGCTGCTGAGCGCCAGGGCGCCGCCGGCGACCGCCAGGATCGCGGTGCGCCCGAGGCGGAACGAGCTCTGGGCGCGGTGACGGGGCGTGCGGGACTGGAAAACGGGCATGAGTGATGTCCTCCCTCTTGCCTGCGAGGTGAGCTGTCGGATGCGGGTGGGAGACACCCGGTCGCAGGGCTGGGGGCCCTGACGACTTAACCCCTAGGTCCCGGGGGAGGGACCGTTCTTGGTTCCCCCGCTTCTGCCGAGCGATGTGTCTGGGGGCCCCGGGCACCGGCAGAATTCGGCGATGTGCACGGGGGTGCCGATCAGTGAGGGAATCGGCACGGGGAGAACACTAATCGAAAGATAACGGAAATGTCACGTTTAGATCACGGGCGTGTCTCGGCTTCTGTGCCGACCCAGCAGAGCGCTTCCCCATTCGGGCGGCGGTGCTGGGCCAGGGGCGCCGATGGAGATCCGCCTGGAAGGCCATCTCGAGACGAAAGTGCCCTTGACCAGGGGCTCAGTTCGAGTCATGCCGACAGGCGAGCGTGCTCCTGCCTCGGAGTGGAGTGTCCGGTGGTGGCACCCGCGCTATGGCGCACCAGTTTTTCGGAAGAACTCCATTAAGCCTTTGGCCGTCGATGTGAGCAGCCCTTCCCCCTCGGGACGGTGAGGGCAATTTCTTGTACATCCTGAGCCCCAGGTAGAAATTCACAAAAAGAAACAACTGTATTTGGGGTGATTGCTTGACGTGAGTCGGCTTTCTTGGAGCACGCTTCGGGGGTGCGTTCTTTGCATCGCATGCCACCTGTGCATCAGGGCAGGGCTCCAGAAGCGGCGCCACACGCGGGTCCACTTCCCACCCTGTCCTCGACAGCGGCGCCCGCCGCGGCCTTGGTCGGTCGACGAAGGCCTGGACGACGTCGAACCAGGCGTCGGCGTCGGGCCCTCCGCGACGAGGCGCCCGCCCTGGCGGTGCCGTCGCCGGGTGGCGAGCAGGGTGAAGTCCAGGGCCGGGGCTGAGACCTCACAGTCTCGGCACGCACGTCCCGGCGCCGAGCTTGGCGAGGCCGGCGCGGTCCCCGGGCGCGAAGTCGGTCAAACCCACGTTGTCGCCGTACATCAGCTGCCCGGGATCGTCGACATGGTCCAGGCCAACGACGTGCGCCAGCTCGTGCATGATCACCGCGCGCACCTGATCCGGCCGCTCCATCATCGAGGTCAGAGAAGGAGCATCAAGGACCACCTGTCCGGTCACGTAGACGAAGGGACCGGCGTCCACGTTCCGGGCGGTGCTCCCGCCCCGACCCGCCACGTCCCCAGCCAGATCGGGGTGCTCTTCGGCGTCGGACCAGGCGATGAGGATCGGCGCCCACTGGCGGCCGTAGCGGTCGGGTTGATATGGCTCACGCCGGCTCGAGGGTGCTTCCGTCGTGGTTCCGGCGTCGACGAACTGCAGGCCCGTTGCCGCCGAGATCGCTCCGATGGCCTCCTCGATCAGCTGCTCACCGCCCGGAGGAGCATCGTCCGGGCGCACGACCACACGAACCGGCCGGCACGGGTCGTAGGCGACCATCTCCTGCTCCGGGTCCGGTGACTCCATGAAGCGGTATCCGCCGATGTCCGCCACGGCTGGTGGGACCCCGATCGGATCGCGGGAGGCATCGACCCCGGGCGGCGGCGCCGAGGCGTTCGGCAGATAAGGGTGGATCACCGGCAGGGCGTACTGGTTGAAGAGGTCCGGGGTGACCCACAGTGCTGCCAGCAGCACTATCCCGATCGCGGGGGACGCCCGCCAGGCGCGGTTGCGTCGCTTCACATCCTTCGACCAGCGGCTGGCGGACTGCCGGGCGATGCGGGCAGCGCGCCTCTGCTTCCGGCGTCGTTGACGGGGACTCATCCCCGCCTGTCGCTGGTGTTCCTGCGCCTCCTCCAGGACCCATTGCGGGGTGCGTCCGCTCGGTGATCTCCTGACGTGCGCGGACACGTCGATGTTCTTGCCATGACGGACCGAGGAACCTCGACGCGGCGTGATGCCACCGGCTTTGTGCATGTTTCCTGGCTTCCGTGTTCGACCGATGCGGCGGTGGGTGTTGTCGCGGCGCCGACACGCGGCGAGCTGCCGCACACCGTGATCGCGATTGCAAACCGAGCGGAATACTATCTGGTAATAGAGACTCGACGATCCAAGGAGGGACCTATGGGGAAGCAGCGGTCGACGCCGAAACGGGCACCGGAGCCCGGCTCCCAGCGACCGGTGGGTCGCTCGACATCGACACCGCTGCCTCAACGGGCAGGGGCACTGAAATCCGCTTCCCTCACTCCGGACGGCCCCAAGACGGACCCGCTCGCACCGGGCATGGTCGTCCCGTCGACGAGGAAGCGCCTGCAGGCTTCTCAGCGATTCGCGGCAGCCCTGGCCGCTCCTCGGGCGAAGAAGGTCGTACGCCCGCCGGACGGTCATGAATTCGTCTACACCGTCCGTTGCGTCCACTGCGGAGCACGTCAGGAGCTGCCCTCGCTCGAGCAGGCCTATCCCAGCCACCTGCAGCGGGGACGGGGAAAGGTCCTCTGCCCTTGGAGCAACACGCGCCTCAGCGCTCGCCAGATGCAGGGAGCGTTCCGGCGCACCGTAAAGAAGCCCGTGGCACCCACCAACACGGTCAAAGTTCCACACACTTCTCAGAAGCCGGACCGCTCCACGAGCAAGACCATGGTCAAGGCATCGTCCCAGAAGGCGAAAAAACCGCAGACTCCACCGCAGCGTCGCGGACAGGCAGTCTCCTCGACGCGCTCGGCGAAGAACTCCTCCGCCACCGATCGTGGCGCCGCGGCACGGGATCGATACCGCGAGCGCAGGTTCTTCACCTCCGAGTACGGCGACATCGGCGACGACCGCTTCCGCGAGCGGGGCGAACTCAACGCGGACTCGGTCAGTGTGTCAGCCCGGTTGGGGCCGTCCCAGGGAACGGGCCGTCGTCGCTGATGAGCCTCAGAGCTTTGGCTTTGAGTGGGGCGGCGATCCGTGTCTCATCGCCTGTCTGCCCGCGGGGCTCGCCCCGGACCCGGCTGGCCGGCGAAGGCCTGGACGATGTCGAGCCAGGCGTCGGCGTCGGGGCCCTCCGCGACGAGGCTCCCGTCCTGACGGTGCCGCCGTCGGGTGGCGAGTAGGGCGAAGTCCAGGGCCGGGCCGTGGACACGCTGACTTGCCTCTGCAGAGCCCCAGGTCCAGGCCTCGTCCTCATGGGTGAGCTCGACGCGGAACGGCTCGGCTGGCGGTTCCAGCCCGCGCTGCCGGAAGGCGTAGTCGCGGGTGGCCACGCCCAGGTGGGCGACGTGCCGCAGCCGGTGCGAGGCGACCGGGGGCGCTCCGAGGGCGTCGCGAACGTCCTGGCCGTGGGCGAAGGTCTCCATGATCCGAGCGCTGGCCATCATGGGCGCGCCCAGGGGCGTGCCCATCCATGGGATTCGCTCGCCCTCCGGTACGGCGGCGAGCCGCTCGAGCACCCGACGCCGGCTGTCCTGCCAGGACGCCAGGATCTCGGCCGGCGGCCGTGCGGCACCCTCCTGGGCTCCGCGGTCGACGACGTCGGCTTCCGCCCGGAACTGCTCCCGCAGCTGCGCGAAGACCTCCGGCTTCTCCAGGGCGGTCAGCACGGTCCGCTCCGTCCATGTGAGGTGGGCGACCTGCTGGCGGATCGTCCACCCCTCCGCTGGGGTGCGGCGGTCCCAGTCCTCGGCGGGCAGCAGCCGCAGGAGCTCCTCGAGCAGGTCCCCCTCCTGACGCAGGTCGGCCAGCAGGGCGGCGGGGTCGGTGCGGGTCCTCGGCTCATCACGGTGCGCGGCTCCTTCTTGAGGTCTTGCCGGTTGCCCTCCCCAACGGGTCCCAGGGGGACTTTACGTCGTCGGGCACCTCTTGCGAGCCGCCAAGTGCTCACTGCACCAAATTCGTGGCTGTTCGGTCGGTGACAGAGAACTTGACGTCTGGATGCAGGTGATAGAGGCGAAGACGTTGAAATTTAGGCCTCCGACTCTTGCTGACAGCCTGGTCATATCAAAAAGCTCTCGTCGAGTCCTTCCACACGGGGCCGGCGTCGGTGAGCTCGTACAGTCCCGCGTCCAGCGCTCGATGATGGTTGGGGCACAGAAGCCGCCCATTGGCGACGTCGGACGGACCTCCCTTGCTGTCCGGGAAGATGTGAGCGGCCTCCAGAATGGACATCTCCTGCAACCCGCAGACGGCGCACTCAGCCGGGTAGTGCTGCAGCAGCAGTCTCCGGAAGGCCTGCTGGTGCAACCGGCGCCTGCTGAGGCCTGGGGCATAGCGCGCCTCGATTGCCGAGGCCACTTGTTCGACGGGTCGATGGGACGCCCACAGAAGCTCCAGGTCGTCGGCGACATCGGCAGCGAGGAGTACGCCGCCCCCCTGGAAGGTCCAGCCGTTGTCCGGAATCTCCTCCTTGAGGACCTCCCGCGGAAGCACATCCTGCGGGTCGAGCAGGGTGTCCCAGACGACGTCGACGAACGGGGCTTGCTTCTGCTGCTCCTCGTCCCAGTGATCCGCGTACTCGATCTTACTGAGGGCGGTCCCTGAGGCGACCATGCCGAGCGGTCTGGTCCCGACCTTCAGAAGGAAGATCCGATCCCCGGGATGGACGCCGGATGTGCGGCTTCCCGTCGACCACCTGTCCGGCGCTTGCCCCTGTTCGGCGATGAGCTGCTGCATGCGATCACGATCGTCCTGCGACCATTCCCAGCTGCTGGGATTCCACAGGAGTACGAAGGTCGAGGTAGACGGTGGGAGGAGCGGAACCCGGTCCTCTCCGACCACGGTGAACCCGAGACTCGTCAGCTTCTGCGCCACCGTGTTGAGGCCCCCACTGAACATGTCCGCACGCAAGGGTTCGCCGTGCTGATGGCCGTAGGCTGCCGCGGCCAGCGCTTTGGAGTCGTATGTGCGGCCGCGGTGCTCGACGACGTAAGTGCGGGCTCGGCCGAACCCGTACTTTTCCAGGAACCGGTCGCGACCGAGCTCGTCGAACTCGTGCATAGCCGCCACAACAGCTCCGGGATCAGTCAATTCGCTCAGCTTCATGCTTTGCACCCTAGGGCCATGGTCGAGTCGGAACCAGAGGCGAAGCGAGGGGCGCGGGTGACGCCGCGTCTGGGCGGAAGACCCACCATGACAAGACACAATGGTGCCCATGGCCGAATCCGATGACGCAACAACCAGCCGTTCGCGCGTGACGCTTCCGTCCGCCCAGAAGATGTATTGGGCGGCGAGGCAGTGGCGGGACCGTTCGTTGATCGATGACCGCAGCCTCTTCAGCGGGGAATTCATCAACGGCAAGGCAGCGGTACAGGAACTGGTTGATGGGTTCATCCTCAGGCCCGATCTGGGGGAAGGGACCTTCTACGGAAAGCTCGAGGCACAACTCGCTGATCTCAGTGCAGACGCGGTGCAACTCGCCGCGGAACTAATGTACGTCTACTACCTCATCGTCACGACCCGGGCGGCACGGGCCAAGACGAAGCGTGACCAGATCCGAATGATCCTGGACTACCGCAATGCCGGCACTTCAGACCTACCGGACGAGTTCGCCGAGGCGCTCGCCGGTGGAGTCGCCCATCCGGGAACCGGGTACAACACCTACCGCTGGAAAATGTTCGCCTACCTCATCCGGGTCTACGAAGCGGCGAAGACGTTGCCCCCGGCCGAGCGGACCGGCGTCTTCACCGACTGGGACACCTTCCAGCGCTTCATGGAGCGCATCGATGACCAGTCCGTGTGGAGCCAACGCTTTGCCCTCGAGCACATGCTGTTCCCGGACTATGCGCCGGCCATCACCAGCCGCGACGACCGACGCGCCCTGCCCAAGTTCTTCGCGGAGCGACTGGGAGGGGAGTACGAGGTAGCCGAGATCGTGCGGCGGCTCGAGCCGAACGCCTGGTTCGGGAACCGCGCCTACACGGACCTCTATCGCACGCCCTACCGGGAGCTGTGGCAGCAGCCCAACCCGAAGATGGAAACCTATGTCTCCTGGGCGCGGCGTTTCACCAACGTGCTGGATCAGCCCCGCGCCGTCTGGGAGGAGCGGGCACTGCGGGCTGAGGGGGCCCTCCGAGCGGCGACCAGCGGGGGACCCATCGGCGGTCCACTGCGCGCAGCCCTCGCCGACCTGGATTCAGGACTCGCATCGGCAGTTTCGACTGTCGTGTCCTGGGCACAGAGCGACGACGCGGCCGCCCGGCATGCCTTGATCGCCTTTGCGGATCACCGCGGTGGGGAAGCGATCGACCAGTTCTGGAACCGAGTGCCCGACAACGTGCGACCGGGCGACAGAGCCCAGATGGCACTCGCCTCGGTCCTGCTCATGGCACAGGATGCTGAGGGTTTCCCCCTCTGGCCGTTCGAAACTGCGGCCACGTCCCACCGTCTCGCCAACGGCTATCCGGGACAGGACTCCTCCACCGTGGGGGAGAACTACGTTCTCTACCTCGAGCGCCTAGACGCGGCCCGAGTCGGCCTCGGGAGCCCGGAGGACCTTTGGGGCACCCGTCTCGACGCCGCCGTGCTCGCCGACCTCCTTGTCAGAACCGGCCGCCCCGAGGGGTGGGAAGACACCGAGTGGCGGGCCTACGACGCTTGGCGCACCGGCAAGACCGTTGCACTGACTGCGGCGAACACGACTTCATCGACGGCAGCAGCGGTGGTCACCGCGCCGGCAGAGGGCCCGGGGATGGAGGCGCCGTCGTCGGGTTCCTTCGAGGACCTCGCGGACGCGCTGTCCCTGGACGAGGACGGAGCAAAGTGGCTCGAGGAGACGCTGGAGCTGCTCCAGTTGAAGAAGCAGCTGATCCTGCAGGGCCCTCCGGGCACAGGGAAGACCCACCTGGCACGCAAGCTCGCGGAGTTCCTCGCGGGAGCCCCAGAGCGGGTGACTCTCACCCAGTTCCACCCGGGAACGAGCTACGAGGATTTCGTGCAGGGACTGCGACCGGACCCGGAGAACCCGACGTCGTTCCGGGTGGTCGACGGCCCACTGCTCCGCCTCGCCAAGGAGGCGGTGGCGCACCCTGAGGACACCTACGTAATGCTCGTCGACGAGATCAACCGCGGCAATGTCCCGGCGGTGTTCGGGGAGCTCTACTACCTGCTCGAGTACCGCGGCGAGGCGGTCACGCTGACCTACGGCCAGGACTTCAGCCTGCCGGGCAACCTGTTCCTCCTCGGCACCATGAACACCGCCGATCGCTCCATCACCGCCCTGGACTCGGCGCTGCGCCGGCGCTTCTACGTCCGGGACCTGCGGCCGGGCGAGACCCCGGTGGACGGCATGCTCCGGAACCACCTCGCCCAGCACGACGCCGAGCTGGAGTGGCTCGCCGAACTCCTCGACCGGGCGAACGGCATCATCAAGGACAAGGACCAGCACGTCGGCCCGAGCCACTTCATGGGTCAGCAGATGGACGAGACCCGGGCCCGGCGCGCCTGGGACTACACCGTGATGCCGACCCTCCGAGAGGTCTTCTACCGTCGTCCGGAACTCCTCGACCAGCTCGAGTTCGCGACCCTGAAGGCGGCCGTGACGCACACGGCAGGCGATGCTGCAGCTGACTGAGTGGGAGACCTCCGGGCCCCTAACCTTGACCGCCTCCCAACGGCACGTGCTGGAGACCCGTTTTGAGGCGGTCATCCGCGCGACCGGCCACGGCGACGAGGTCACCGTACGCCCCGGTGGCGTTGTGGGCAGCGTGAGCGTCGGCGGTGTCCCCATCGTGGTGCGGCCCAAGATCCCGATCGACCGGGTGCTGTTCATGACCGCCTATGCCGCGGACCCGTTCCGGTGGGAGGAGAACTGGTCGGTCATCGCCGGCGTCGACGACCTCCAGGACGGCATGACCGCCCTCTTTGTCGCAGCGTGCCACCGGACGCTGCAGCGCGGACTGCTGCGCTCATACCGAACCGTCGACGCCGACCTGCCGATGGTGAAGGGGCGGGTGCGCTGGAACGTCCAGGCGCGGAGGCTCGCGCCGCTGCCCGTCGCGTGCCGCTTTCAGGTGCACGACGACGACATCACAGAGAATCGGCTCCTCCGCGAGGCCTTCGGGGCGCTGCGTCACAGTCGCTTGACCGACCCGGCGCTTGCGGCCGGTGTGGACCGCCTGTGGCGGAGCCTCGAACACGTCCGGCCGGTGCGGGAACCGCTCGTTGCGCTGGATGCGATCAGCTGGACCCGCCAGAACAAGCACTACCGTCGGATTCTCGGCCTAGCTCGGGTGGTGCTGGAAAACTCCATGGCGGACCTTGCCGGTGGCACCGTGGGCACGGTCGGCTTCACGCTCCGCCTGCACGACGTCTTCGAGCAGTTCGTGCGCACGGCCCTCCGTGAGGCTGGCGGCCTCACAGAAACGGAGTTCCCCAACAGCTGGCGGGGGAGGGGCCTGTCTCTGGCCGAGAGTGGTCAGGTCCCCCTCGCACCGGACCTGGGAGTGCGGATCGGCGGGCGGTGGCGGTTCGTGGGCGACGTGAAGTACAAGCGCGATGCCGGATTTGGGCATGAAGCAGATTTGTACCAGCTCTTGGCCTATGCCACCGCGACCGGGCTTCCGGAGGCCACACTGATCTACGCGCAGGGCCCTCGGGCGCGGATTGTGCACGAGGTGCGACACGCCCAGAAGCGGCTGTACGTGCGGCATCTTGACCTATCAGCCTCACCGCAAGAAGTGCTGAATCAGGTCCACGCATTAGCTGAGCGGGTGAATACGCGCCAGGACATTGAGCTGTCGACCGACGCCTGGTTCTAAGAGATGTGACCTGGAGCCATAAATGCGACTCGAGTCGCCGTTCGGTGGGGCGAGCGATGATTAGGACGAGGTCACGGAATATCGTGTGCTTCAGGACAGCGGACGGTGAGCGCGCGGACCCCCCATCCCGAAAGAGCGCCCTGCCCCCCGCAGGTGCCCACCTCCCCCTCATCGGGTGCCGATCCACTCCTCCCGACCGTCAGGAACCAGCCATGAACGACGAGATTCACTTGATCAGCGACGACCATGGCTTTGCAGTCATCGGGAATCCGGGGGCTGTCGAACGGTTCCTCGCCTCTGAGGGTTTGCCGTCGAAGGACCTCGGACTGCAACGGCTCGGGTCTGCCCTGAGCGCCGGCGCCGGAGTGGCACACGCAGGTTCCGAGATCGCAGCCCACTCGGGCCGATGGGTGAAACTCACCGAGAAGTCCGCGCAGGACCTGAAGAAGTACAAGCTGATGAAGGGCTCTGAGACGGGTGTCAGCCGTGCAGTGCTGACCGAGAACGGAAAGATCAGCGGATTGTTGGAAGTCGTGAGGACACCCGGGTCGCTTCTGGCCAACCCGGCGCTCCTGGCGGGTGCCGCCGGGATCATGGCGCAGCTCGCCATGCAGCAGACCATGGACGAGATCACCGACTATCTCGCCACGATCGACGAGAAGGTCGACGACGTGCTGCGGGCCCAGAAGGACGCCGTGCTGGCGGACATGATCGGCCTGGACTTTGTGATCGAGGAGGCCATGCTGATCCGGGAGCAGGTGGGACGGGTCTCCGAGGTCACCTGGTCGAAGGTGCAGGCCACGTCCGTGACGATCGCCCGTACCCAGGCGTATGCATTGCGTCAGCTCGACGCCCTCGCGGAGAAGATGGAGCGCAAGACCAGGCTCGGGGAACTCGCCAAGACGTCAAAGGACGCCGAAGCCAGGACCCGGGATTGGCTCGCCGTTCTGGCACGGTGCTTCCAGTTGCAGGATGCACTCGCCGTACTCGAGCTCGACCGGGTACTGGACGCGTCCCCCGAGGAATTGGACCGTCACCGGCTTGCCCTTCGGGCTGCGCGGGAGAACCGGAGGGACCTCATCTCCCGGAGCACCGAGCGTCTGATGGCCCGTATGGACGCGGCCGCCGGGACGGCCAACACCAAGGTGCTGCTGCACCCGAGGGACTCGCGGTCCGTGGTGCAGGCGAGCAACGATGTCGCCATCGCCGTCGTCGACTTCCACACGCAACTCGGGATCGAGCGCGACCGAGAGTCGTTGGAAGCAAGGCGATGGGTGGACGCGGCCGCTGACGTCAGAGACAAGGTGCTCGAGACAGGAGCCGAGGGCGTCGGCGCCGCGAAGGACCTCGGCAGCGACACTTTCGACCGGGCCAGAGCGGCGACGGGCAAGCTCTCCAGCAGGATCGCGGAGAGAACGAGCCGCCGGCGCGTGGACGACGAGGACGGCTACGAGCGGGACTGACCGAAAGCCGGCTGTCAGTGGCCTTGAAGCTTGAGGGGCAAGTGGCAGTTATGAATTGGCCCCTTGCGCGGTGAAGTCGCGGTCCTCGGCAGCAGACCGGGATGCTTCGTCGTTGATCGCCCCAATCACCTGGGTCCAGTCCAGCCACCACCCGGCGGCCACCTGGTCGAAGAAGAACCGCTGGGTGCGTCCGTTGCCTTCGCGGAACGGGTGAAGGTCATTGACCTGGTCGTAGCGACGGGCCAGGGGACTCACCCAATCTCGTGACGGGCGCGGGTGCGCCGCAGCAGCTCCTCGACCTCGAGCTGGCCATCGGCGAAACGCTCCATGTCCGCCCGCGTCGCCTCGGTGACCTGCAGGCCCTCCATGGCCGCGCTGTGTGTTGCCGCTGCCACCTGCCAGACCCGGTCGTGCGGAACCAGCGGCGGCCTCGTGGGCTGATGAGCCATCACCAAGGATTCCTTCCTGGACTCGCGACCGTGCTGTTACGTGAGCTGCTAACACCTGGTCTCAATACCTGGTCGGTCGTTGCTCGCCTTCGGTTGGGCGACTGATCATGCCTGCATGGCCACACGCACGCACCAGTGGATGGTCG
>NZ_JBHVDI010000132.1:0-11056 GCF_042802875.1 Kocuria sp. NPDC057446
TTCCCGGACCGGGCCCCTGCGCGCTGTGGACGCCCTGGGATCAGGACTTCGCGATGTTCCTGAGCACGTACTGCAGGATGCCGCCGTTGCGGTAGTAGTCCGCCTCGCCCGGCGTGTCGATGCGCAGCACCGCGTCGAACTCCACGGTGGAGCCGTCCTCCTTCGTGGCGGTGACCTTCAGCGTCTTCGGCGTGGTGCCCTCGTTGAGCCCGGTCACCCCCTGGATGTCGAAGGTCTCCGTGCCGTCCAGGCCGAGGGAGTCCGCGGACTCGCCGGCCGGGTACTGCAGCGGCAGCACGCCCATGCCGATGAGGTTCGAGCGGTGGATGCGCTCGTAGCTCTCGGCGACGACGGCCTTGACGCCCAGCAGGGAGGTGCCCTTCGCGGCCCAGTCGCGCGAGGACCCGGAGCCGTACTCCTTGCCGCCCAGCACGACCAGCGGGACGCCGGCCTGCTGGTAGTTGATCGAGGCGTCGTAGACGGCGGCCTGCGGGCCGCCCTCCTGGGTGAAGTCGCGGGTGAAGCCGCCCTCCACGCCGTCGAGGAGCTGGTTCTTGATCCGGATGTTGGCGAAGGTGCCCCGGATCATGACCTCGTGGTTGCCGCGGCGCGAGCCGTAGGAGTTGAAGTCCTTGCGCTGGACCCCGTTCTCGATGAGGTACTTGCCGGCCGGGGTGTCGGACTTGAACGAGCCCGCGGGCGAGATGTGGTCGGTCGTGACCGAGTCGCCCAGCTTCAGCAGCACGCGGGCGCCCGTGATGTCCTCGACCGGGGTCGTCTCCATCGTCATGCCCTCGAAGTACGGGGGCTTGCGGACGTAGGTGGACTCGGGGTTCCACTCGAACGTCTTGCCGGTGGGGGTGTCCAGGTTCTGCCAGCGCTCGTCGCCGTCGAAGATGGTGCCGTACTGGTAGGTGAACATCTCGGTGTCGATGGACGCGTCGATGATCTTCTGCACCTCCGACGGGTCCGGCCAGATGTCCTTGAGGTACACCTCGTTGCCGTCGGCGTCCTGGCCCAGGGACTCGTTCTCGAAGTCGAAGTCCATGTTGCCGGCCAGGGCGTAGGCGATGACCAGCGGAGGGGAGGCCAGGTAGTTCATCTTCACGTCCGGGTTGATCCGGCCCTCGAAGTTGCGGTTGCCGGAGAGCACCGAGGTCACGGCCAGGTCGTTGTCCTGGATGGCCTGGGAGATCTCGTCCTCGAGCGGGCCCGAGTTGCCGATGCAGGTGGTGCAGCCGTAGCCCACGATGTAGAAGCCGAGCTCCTCCAGCGCCGGGACCAGACCGGACTTCTCGTAGTAGTCGGTGACGACCTTCGAGCCCGGGGCGATCGAGGTCTTGACCCACGGCTTCGCCTTCAGGCCCTTCTCGACGGCGTTGCGCGCCAGCACCGCCGCGGCCATCATGACCGACGGGTTCGAGGTGTTGGTGCAGGAGGTGATCGAGGCGATGGACACCGCCCCGTGGTCGAGCTCGAACTCCCGGCCGTCGGGCATGGTCACGGGGACCCGCTTCGTGGGACGGTCGTCCTCGGCGTAGGCGTGGTGCTCACGCGGGCGGTCCGCCTCGGGCTGCGGGTGCTCCGGGGTGTAGGCCGGGGCGTCGGAGGCCGGGAAGGACTGCGCCGAGGCGTCGTCGATGGTGTTGCCGGCGGTGACGTCCTCGTCCACGTGCGTCGCGTAGTTGCCCAGGTCCTCGTGGAACTGCGCCTTCGCGTCGGTGAGGGAGATGCGGTCCTGCGGGCGCTTCGGACCGGAGATCGAGGGCACCACGGTGGAGAGGTCCAGCTCGAGGTACTCGGAGAAGGCGATCTCCTCGGACGGGTCGTGCCACATCCCCTGCTCCTTGACGTACGCCTCGACGAGGTCGATCTGCTCGTCGGAGCGCCCGGTCAGGCGCAGGTACTCCAGGGTGACGTCGTCGATCGGGAAGATCGCGGCGGTGGAGCCGAACTCGGGGCTCATGTTGCCGATGGTCGCGCGGTTGGCCAGGGGCACCGCGCCGACGCCCTCGCCGTAGAACTCCACGAACTTGCCGACCACGCCGTGCTCGCGGAGCATCTCCGTGATGGTGAGCACCACGTCGGTGGCGGTCGCGCCGGCCGGGATCTCACCGGTGAGCTTGAAGCCCACGACCCGCGGGATGAGCATCGAGATGGGCTGGCCGAGCATCGCGGCCTCGGCCTCGATGCCGCCCACGCCCCAGCCCAGCACGCCGAGACCGTTCTCCATGGTGGTGTGCGAGTCGGTGCCCACGCAGGTGTCCGGGTAGGCGCGCAGCGCGCCGTCGACCTCGCGGGTCATCACGACGCGGGCCAGGTTCTCGATGTTGACCTGGTGGACGATGCCCATGCCCGGGGGGACGACCTTGAAGTCGTCGAACGCCGTCTGGCCCCAGCGCAGGAACTGGTAGCGCTCCCCGTTGCGCTCGTACTCGATGTCCATGTTGATGCCGATCGAGTCCGAGGTCCCGAAGGAGTCGATCTGCACGGAGTGGTCGATCACGAGCTCGGCCGGGGCGAGCGGGTTCACGCGGGTGGGGTCGCCGCCGAGGTCCGCGATGGCCTCGCGCATGGTGGCGAGGTCCACGATGCAGGGCACGCCCGTGAAGTCCTGCATGATCACGCGGCCCGGGGTGAACTGGATCTCGATGCTGGGCTCGGCCTTGGGATCCCAGTTGGCCAGGGCCTCGATGTGCTCGGAGGTGATGTTGGCGCCGTCCTCGGTGCGCAACAGGTTCTCGAGCAGAACCTTCAGGCTGTACGGGAGCTTCTGCGCGCCCTCCAGCGTGTTCAGTCGGAAAATCTCGTACTCGGTGCCTTTGACGTCGAGAACGCCCTTGGCCCCGAAGCTGTCCACCGTGCTCATATGCGTGGAACTCCTCTCGCCACCGTCATGGAAACGCCCGCAGGAGGACACCGGCGAAGCGCCGGGAGTTCTCCCGTGAACAGTCACTGTCAGTGTAGCCCGTGCGAGCCCGCTGACTCCGAAACGCCCCGGGAGGCCGCCGTCACGCAGAGGACGGGTGCGCCCGTCAGGGCTCCAGCACCGCCAGCGTCTCGACGTGGTGGGTGTTGGGGTACATGTCGAAGGCGCGCACCGAGCGCACGTTCCACCCGGCGCGGCGGAACCGGCCCAGGTCCCGGGCGAGCGTGGCCGGGTCGCACGCGAGGTAGGCGATCCGGCGCGGGGCGAGCGCCACGAGCTGGTCCACCACGACCCGGCCGGCACCGGCCCGGGGCGGGTCCAGGACCACGACGTCGGGGCGGGCCGCGCTCCCGCCCCGGTCCGGCCGACGGCGGCCGCGGGCGGGCGCCGCCTGCGGCCAGGTCCGCGCCAGCACCCGGTCGACGCTCCCCCGCTCGACGCGGACCTGCGGCCGGCCGGCGAAGGTGCGCCGGGCGTCGGCGCTGGTCACCGGCGACCCCTCGACCGCCACGACGCCGCCCGAGGTCCCCACGGCGTCGGCGAGCGCCGCCGTGAAGAGACCGGCACCGGCGTAGAGGTCGAGGGCGTGCTCCCCGGGCCGGGCACCGGCGGCCGCGGGCACCTCCCGGTGCAGCAGGGCGGGGGCGCCGCGGTGGATCTGCCAGAAGCCCTCGGCGGAGACCTCCCACCGGTGCGGGCCCACGTGCTCGACCACGGACGGGCGTCCCGCCCACGTCTCGGTCTCCCGCTGCCCGTCGGCGCGGGCGGTGACGGAGACGTCCCGGTCCTCCGCGAGCCGGGCGAGCTCGCGGCGCAGCCGGTCCCGGTCGGCGCCGGCGGCGAGGCTCAGGTGGACCAGCGGCGTCCCGCCGTCGGCGGGGGCCGCGACGTCGACCCGGTCGGCCCCCCGCAGGTCGTACCGCCCGAGCCGGAGGGCGTCGATGGCGGGGACCACGAGCGGGAAGCCGTCGACCGGGACGACGGCGGCGCTGCGGTGCGGGTGCATCCCGATCCGGCCCGCGGGGTCCACGGCGAAGTGCGCGCGGGTGCGCCAGCCGCGGCCCTGCGGGTCCTCCCCCGGCACCGCCTCGACGTGGACCTCGGTCCCGAGCCCGGCCAGCCGGGCGAGCTGCTCGGTGACCACGGCGGACTTGAGGGCGCGCTGGGCACCGAGCTCGGCGTGGCCGAACTCGGCGCCGCCGACGGGCGGCTCGCCGCGCCGCCAGCTCAGCAGCGGATCGGCCGGGGCCCACACGTGCTCGCTCCGCCGGTGCGGGTCCGCCTCGAGGACGTCGACCACGTCCCCGCGCCAGAACCGGGCCGCCGGGCCGCTGTCGGTCAGGCGCACGCGGACGAGCTCGCCGGGCAGGCCGTGGCGGACGAAGACCACGCGGCCCTCCCCGGTGCGGGCCACGGTGTGGCCGCCGTGGGCGACGGGGCCCAGGCGCAGCTCGAGCCCGGCGGGCCCGGCAGACTCGGCGGGGACCGGGGGGTGGGTCGGGGTCACGGGCGGGTCGCTCTCTGCTCGGGGGCGGACTCGGGGCCCGTGTCCTCGCCGGAGGCGGAGGACAGGTGCCAGGGCACGGAGGCCGTCATGACCCCGCGCTCCTGGTGCAGGCGGGCCCGCAGCGGCCGGATGGCCTGGTTGTGCAGCAGCCGCTCCCACCGGTGCCGCACCACGTACTCGGGCAGGTACACCACGACCAGGTCCCGGGGCGACTTCCGGCGCACCCCGCGCACGTGGTCGAGCACCGGGCCGATGGTGTCCCGGTACGGCGCGTGGAGCACGGTGACGGGCACCGGGATCTCCAGGCGCCGCCACTCGTCGAGGATCCGGCGGGTGGCGGCGGCGTTCGTGTCCACGACGACGGCCTCGAGGGTCGAGGGCCGGGACGCCCGGGCGTAGGCCAGGGCGCGCATGAGGGGCTTGCGCACGGAGGAGACGTAGATGATGGCGTGCACCCGGGAGGGCAGGGCGCGGACCGGGGAGTCGGGCTGCAGCGCGAGCTCGGCGTCCACGCCGTCGTAGTGCCGCCGGACCCCGGCCATGACCGCGCTGAGGACCGCGATGGCCACGATGGTGATCCACGCGCCCTGCGTGAGCTTGGTGACGAGCACGACGACGAGCACCGCCGCGCACAGCACGAACGCGACCAGTGCCACGGCCCGGCGCACGAACAGCTCGCGGCCGATCCCGGGGTGCGGGCGCGTGCGCCGCACGCGCGCCCAGTGCCGGACCATGCCGGCCTGGGTGAGGGTGAAGGAGACGAACACGCCCACGATGTAGAGCTGGATGAGGCTGTTGACGTTGGCGCCGAAGGCCACGGTGAGGACGACGGCCACGAGCAGCAGCAGCAGGATGCCGTTGGTGAACGCGAAGCGGTCCCCGCGCGCCTGCAGCTGCCGGGGCAGGAAGGCGTCCCGCGCCAGCCGGGACGCCAGCGTGGGGAAGCCGGAGAAGGCGGTGTTCGCGGCGAGGATCAGCACGCCCACGGTCGCGGCGACGAGCACGAAGAACCACAGGGAGTCGGTGCCGAAGACGGTCTTGGCGAGCTGGCCCAGCACGGGGTCCTGGAAGAAGTCGGGGCCGGGGAGCCGTCCGTCGACGAGCAGCTGCTCCTCCGGGTCCCCGACCACCACGACGTCCGTGCGGTCCGCGAGGTACAGCACGCCGGCCAGCAGCGCCGCCGAGAGGGCGCCGAGCACGCCCAGGGTGGCCGCCGCGTTGGCGGCGCGGGGCTTGCGGAAGTAGGGCACCGAGTTGGTGATGGTCTCCACGCCGGTGAGCGCCACGGCCCCGGACGAGAAGGCGCGCAGCACCAGCAGGGCGCCCGCCAGGCCGGCCAGCCCGGCGTCGAAGCCCGCGGCGGGCAGGACCTCCCGGCCGGCGCTGGGGGCGTCGCCCAGGGAGCCGGTCAGGTCCTGGCCCAGTCCCACGAGCAGCAGCGCGGCGAGGACGGCGAGGAAGAAGTAGGTGGGCACGGCCGCGGCCCGGCCCATGAACTTCAGGCCGCGCAGGTTCAGCAGCCCCACGAACAGGATCCCGGCCACGGCCATCTCCACCCGCCGCCCGGCGAGCGCCGGCAGCGCCGCCGAGACGTACTGGGCGGCGGTGGCCATGGACACCGCCACCACGAGGGCGTAGTCGGCCATCAGGGCCGCGCCCACGCCCACCCCCGCGGTGCGGCCGAGGTTCTTGGAGACGATCTCGTAGTCGCCGCCGCCGGAGGGGTAGGCGCGCACGTTCTGCCGGTAGGCGGTGATCACCACGGTGAGCACGACGAGCACGGCGAGTCCCACCCAGGGGGAGACCGCCACGGCCGTGGTCCCGGCCAGCGCGAGGGTGAGGATGATCTCGTCGGGGGCGTAGGCCACCGAGGAGAGGGCGTCCGCCGAGAAGACCGGCAGCGCCGTGCGCTTGGGCAGCACGGCGTCGCTGAACCGCTCGTTGTGGATGGGCTTGCCGACGAGGGCACGCCTCAGCGCCCGGGGAATGCTCTGCACGGCTCCCCACGGTAGTCCGTCCCGCACCGATTGTCCGCCGCCGGCCCGCCGCACCGGGTGGGAGCCGCGCCCCCGGGGGTGACCTAGGCTGAGGGGCATGGCGCATTTCGTGATCATGGGAGTGGGGCGCGTCGGCACGATGGTCGCCCACACCCTCGAGGACTCCGGGCACACCGTGGCGGTGATCGACCAGGACGACCGCGCCTTCCGGCGGCTGCGCAGGTCCTTCGAGGGCAAGAAGGTCACCGGCCTGGGCTTCGACCAGGAGGTGCTGCGCCGGGCCGGGATCGAGGAGGCCTACGCCTTCGCGGCCGTCTCGAGCGGGGACAACTCGAACATCATCGCGGCGCGCGTGGCGCGCGAGACGTTCAAGGTCCGTCACGTGGTGGCCCGCATCTACGACCCCTCCCGGGCCGAGTTCTACCAGCGGCTGGGGATCCCCACCGTCGCCGCCGTGCGCTGGAGCGCCGACCAGGCGCTGCGCCGGATCCTGCCCGAGCAGACGATCACGGCCGACTTCCGGGAGGCCTCGGGACGGCTGCAGCTGGGCGAGCTGTCCCTGGACGACTCGTGGTCCGGCCTGCACCTGGACGCGATCCAGGAGGCCACGGGGGTGCGCATCGCCTTCGTGACGCGCTTCGGGGAGGGCGTCCTGCCCGGTCCCGACATGAGCTATCAGCAGGGGGACGTGGTGCACGCCATGATGCGCACCGACGACGTCGAGGCCGTGTCCCGCGTGCTGTCCCGCCCGCCCGGACCCGACGTGCTCGACCTCGCCAACTCCCTGCGCCGGGAGTCCGAGGACGCGCCCGGCTCCGACGACACCTCCCGGGGAGGATCCTGATGCGCGTGGTCGTCGTGGGCGCGGGCGCCGTGGGCGCCTCGATCGCCCGGGAGCTGCTCTCCCACCAGCACGACGTGGTGATCTTCGACGAGAAGCCCGAGGTCATCGGCCGCTCGGACCTGCGCGGCGCCCAGTGGATCATCGGGGACGCCTGCGAGCTCTCCACGCTGCGGGAGGGCGGGCTGGAGGAGACCGACGTCGTCGTCGCCGCCACGGGCGACGACAAGGCGAACCTCGTGGTCTCCCTCCTGGCGCGCAGCGAGTTCGGCGTGCCCCGCACGGTGGGCCGGGTGAACAACCCCAAGAACGAGTGGCTCTTCGACGACGCGTGGGGCGTGGACGTCGCCGTGTCCACGCCCCGGCTGATGACCGCGCTCGTGGAGGAGGCGGTCGAGGTCGGGGACGTGGTGCGGCTGCTGACCCTGCAGACGGGCGGGGCGACCCTGTCCGCCTACACGGTGCCGCACGAGCACCCGATCATCGCCACCATGGTCTCCCAGGTGCCGTGGCCGCCGGACGTCTCGCTCGTGGCCATCCTGCGCGACGGGGTGCCCATCACGCCCTCGGGCGACGACGTGGTGGAGGGCGCCGACCAGCTCTTCTTCGTCTCCACCACGGAGGGCGAGGCCCAGCTGCGGGCGATGTTCACCACCGCCGGCCGGCACGAGCCGCACCGGTCCTGAGCCCGGCGGAGGACCTCAGGGGGTGTCCTGCTCCTGGACCGCGATCTGCTCGGGGGGCCGGGAGACGAGCCACGCGAGCCACAGCGTCAGCGCGTACAGGGGCACGCCCATCACCAGGCGCGCGACGCCCAGACCCGTGAGGTTCTCGGCGAGGTACAGCGGCACCTGCACGAGCAGCCGGGCCGCGAACAGCGCCATGAGCATGAGCGTGGCCACCTGGTAGGCGCGGCGGCGCACCGGGACGTCGCGCCACTGCGTGCCCTCGCCGCGGATGTAGCCGTAGAAGACCCCGAGCAGCGGCCAGCGGGCGAGCAGGGACACGCCGAGTCCCACGAGCCAGGCCCCGTTGATCCAGAAGCCGGGCACGTAGTAGTCCAGCGCCTCGCCGGTGGCCCGGGCGAACAGCGCGCACACTCCCACGCCCACGAAGCCGGACACGGCCTGCACGAGGCTCTGGCGCTGGACGAGGCGCAGCACGGTGAACACCGCGGCCGTGCCCAGCGACGCGAGCAGCGCCACCCCGAGGGTGTTGCCGACGAGCAGCACGGCGAGGAACACGAAGCCGGGCAGGATCGTCTCGGCGAGGCCGCGCCAGCCGCCGACCGCGTGCAGCACGTCGAGCTGCCCGTTGTCCTTGCGGCGCATGCCCGAGCGGGCGGCGTAGGCGGCCATCGAGCCTTCCACGTCCGGGCCGCGCCCGGGCTCGCGCCCGGCGCTCCCGGGCTCCTGGGGGTCCGTCATCTGCTGACCTGCCTCGCGATGATCTCGTAGCGCGGATTGAACATCGAGGGGCGCCCGTCGCGGAAGCTCACCACGCCCACGCAGCGCAGCCGCGTCCCCGCGGTGACGCCCGGCACGGTGCGCTGGCCGTGCCACACGAGGCGCAGCGGCCGGGGCGGGACCCGGCCCTCGTCGCCCGGGGCCTGCGGGTAGTCCGGCACGAGCAGCGCGGTGTAGTTCTGCGCGCCGGTCACCGGCGGCACCGTCACCTCCGCCACCAGACCGGTCGCCATCACCCGGCGCCGTCCTCCGGCGGCCGTCGAGGGGTCGAGGTCGCCGGCGCACACGGGCGCCTCGGCGACCACGTCGATGGCTCCCGTCCCGGGCACGGGCTGGGCGTCACCGCTGCCTGCTCGCGTCATGGCTCAGCCGATCTCCGTGATCTCGGGGCCGCGGCGCGGCGGCCGCACCGGTTCGGTCCCCGGCTCCTCGTCGGGCTCCGCGTCCGGGGCGGGACCGCGGACCGCGCCCTCGGGCACGACCAGCGTGAGCAGCTCCCGGGGCGGCATGGGCCGGTCGCCGCGCACCACGACCAGCTCGCGCACGACCTCGTCGAGGGCCGCGGCCGACTCGGCGGCGACGGCCGCGGTGCCCGTGAACACGGCGCGCACGAACCAGCGGGGTCCGTCGACGCCCACGAAGCGGGCCAGGCGGAAGCCGCGGGTCCCGTCGGAGGCCGTGGCCGGGAAGCGGGCGACGACCTGGAGTCCGAAGGGCCCCTCCTCGACCGCCGGCTCGCCGTTGCCGGTGCGCAGCGACTGCACGAGCTCGCGGCGGACCTCGTCCCACAGGCCCTCGGAGCGGGGCGCGGCGAACGCCTGCACCTGGACCGAGCCGCCGTCGAGGTCCAGGGCGACGGCGCGAGGGCGCTGCGTGCGCTCGTCCAGCTCGAGCCGCACGCCGAGGCCCGGGCGGGGCCGCACGAGCACGGCGCCGAGGTCGAGGTAGCCGTCCCGGTCCTCGACCTGCGAGACGTCGAGCGGGCCCGCCGGCTCCCGGCGCCGGGCCGCCGCGGTGTCCTCCGGGCTCGGGGCGGCCTCGGGCTGCGGCGCGGCGTCGTCCTGCGCTGCCGGCTTCTTCTTCTTGCGACCGAACATGTTGTGGTTCTCCTCCGCCGGCACGCGGTGCCGGCTCGTGGCGTGAGCTCGTGGGGGGTCTCGGCTCGTGGTGTCAGGCGGTCCCGCTGGAGCCGAAGCCCGTGCCGCCGCGCGCCGAGGCGGGCAGCACGTCGACGACCTCGAAGACGGCCTGCTCCACGCGCTGGACGACGAGCTGGGCGATGCGATCGCCGCGGCGGACGGTGAAGGGCTCGGCGCCGTCCGTGTTGAGCAGGGTCACCATGATCTCGCCGCGGTAGCCGGAGTCCACCGTGCCCGGGGCGTTGACCACCGTGATGCCGTGCCGGGCGGCCAGTCCCGACCGGGGGTGCACGAACCCGGCGTAGCCCTCCGGCAGTGCGATGGCCACGCCCGTGGGCACCAGGGCCCGCTCGCCGGGCCCGAGGACCACGTCCGCGCGCGAGCGCAGGTCCGCGCCCGCGTCCCCGGGCTTCGCGTAATCGGGCAGGGGAAGGTCCGGGTCGAGGGCCTGCAGCGCGATGCTGAGCGGGCGCCCGTTGCCCGACGGCGGCCGGTGGCCTGTCGACTGGGGGTTCACAGTGCCCCACTCTAACGCGCCGGGCCCCGGGCGCAGTCGTGAGACGCTAGAGGCATGTCCCGTCCTGCTTCCTCCAGTGCGTCCCCGGCCGACGGCCCCCGCGAGCCCCACCGGCCCACCTCCGAGCGACCCGGTGCCGAGATCCTCTACGAGGAGAAGCTCACCCCGGCGTGGTGGATGTGGCTGCTGGTGCTCTTCACGGGCGTGGTCGCCCTGGTGGCGCTCGCTCCCATCGACCCGTGGGTGGCCGCTGCGGCGGCCCTCGTGGTGGGCGGGGGCACGGCCGTGGCCCTGGTCGCCTCCAGCACCACCATCGTCGTGACGGACGAGATCCTGCAGGTCGGCCGCGCCCGCATCGAGCGGCGCTTCGTGGGCGAGGCCGAGGCCTTCCGGGGGGACCACGTCCGCCGGGTCCGCGGCCCTGAGCTGGACGGACGGGCCTACATGAACTTCCGGGCGTCGGTGGGGCCGGTGGTTCGGATCCGGATCACCGATCCCGTGGACCCCACGCCCTACTGGCTCACCTCCACCCGCCACCCGGAGCGGATCGTCGAGGTGCTGTCCGCGCGACACTGAGCGCGACCCTGAGCGCGACCCTGAGCGCGACCTGCCCGGTGCACGGAGGAACCCCGCCGCGACGGACGTCTGTCTCTTATACAC
>NZ_JBHVDI010000133.1:0-10976 GCF_042802875.1 Kocuria sp. NPDC057446
GCACCGGACGCACCGCGTCCGGTGCGGGCCCGTTCCCGTCGGGGCACCGGCCGGCCCGGGTCAGGGCAGGGCCGGCAGCTCCGGCCGGAGCAGCCACGCGTCCAGCAGCGCGTCGACCTCCGCCCACCGGTGCTGGGGCACGAAGCCGCGCAGGTGCTGCCGGAAGCCCTCCGTGCTCACCCACGCGTTCCGGTTGGCGGTGGCCCAGCCGCGCAGCAGAGCCCGGAAGGCGTCCTCGCCCACGGTCTCCCGGATCGCGTGGACGGTGAGGGCGCCCCGGACGTAGACCACGTCGTCGAAGAGCCGCACCTGTCCCGGGTCCCCGATGACGAGGTCCTGGCGCATCTTGGACAGCGTCCGGTGGGCCTTCTCCGCGTGCCGGCGGGCCGGCCGGTCGCCGGAGGCCTCGGACCAGATCCACTCCGCGTAGGACGCGAAGCCCTCGTTGAGCCAGATGTCCTGCCACGAGGCCAGGACCAGGCTGTTGCCGAACCACTGGTGGGCCAGCTCGTGCGCCACGAGCCGCTGCTCCTCCCACTCGGTGCCCAGCTGGTTCTTGCCGAACACGGAGCACGCGTAGCACTCGAACGGGTCCTCCAGCGACTCGTCGACGACCACCACGGTGTAGCTGGGGAAGGGATAGGGGCCGAACCAGTCGCTGAACACCTCGATCATCCGGCCCTGCTCCGCGAAGGTCTTCTCCGCCTTCTTGCGCCGCTTCTTGGAGGAGACGAGGTACTGGGGGACGCGGGAGCCCGTCAGCTCCCGCCGCTCGTACGGGCCGATCTGCACGGTCGCCAGGTACGGCGGCAGCGGCACCCGGGACGTGTACACCCAGTGGCGCTCGCCGTCCCGCTCCACGACCGACTCCAGCTCGCCGTGGACCACCACCTCGTAGTCGGCGTCGGCGTGCACGGCCACCCGGTACGTCGCCATGTGCGAGGGGTGGTCCACGCACGGGAACCACGTGGACGAGCCGGTGGGCTGGCCGGCCACGAGCACGCCGTCGTCGAGCTCCGCCCAGCCGATCTCGCCCCACGGCCCGTCCAGGGACTCGGGGTAGCCCTCGTAGGAGACGGTGAGCGTGAACGCCTCCCCGGCGGCGACGACGCGCGGCAGGCTCAGCACGAGCCGGCTGCCGCGGTGGTCCGCGCGGACCCGGCGGCCGCCGAGCAGGCCGCCGATCCCGCCGGTGCCGAACCGGACGTCCGTCACGGCGAGCTCGGTGAGGTCGAGCTCGATCCGGTCCGTGTCGTGCAGCGCGCGGCAGGCCAGGGTGGCGCGCGCCTCGAGGCCGTTGTCCTCGACGTCGTAGTCGAGGTCCAGGTCGTAGTGCTCCACGGTGGCCGCGCAGCACCCGACGAACGGGGTGTAGGGGTCCCGCGCGCCGTCCGCGCCGAGGAAGCGGTGCATCGGTGCCGTGCTCACGGGACCAGCAGCAGCTTGCCCTGGGCGGCGCGGGACTGGAGCAGCTCGTGCGCCTGCCGGGCCTGCGCGAGCGGGAACGTCTCGGCGACGCGGATGCTCAGCGACCCGTCGAGCACCGCGTCGAACAGCTCGCCCGCGCGCCAGTTCCGCTCCTTCTCGTCGAGCAGGTAGTCGTTGAGCGTGGGCCGGGTGAGGTACACGGACCCGTGCTGGGCCAGGCGCTGCGGGTCGAGCGGGGGAACCTGGCCGGAGGAGCCGCCGAAGAGCACCAGCATCCCGCGGCGGCGCAGCGCCCGGAGCGACTCGTCGAAGGTGTCCTTGCCCACCGAGTCGTAGACGACGTCCGCACCGCGGCCGCCGGTGAGCTCCCGGACGTGCTCGGCGAAGCCCTCGTAGCCCACCAGGGCGAAGTCGGCGCCCAGCGAGCGCGCGGTCTCCGCCTTCTGCTGGGAGCCGACCAGGGCGATCACGGTGGCCCCGAGCGACCGCAGCAGCTGCACGGCGAGGCCGCCCACGCCGCCCGCGCCGGCGGTGACGACGGCGATGTCGCCCTCCTGGACCGGATACGTCGAACGGACGAGGTAGTGCGCAGTGAGGCCCTGCAGCGGCAGGGCCGCGGCGACCTCGTCGGCCACGCCGGTGGGCACGCGCAGGGCCTTGTCGGCCTCCACGAGGAAGGCGTCGGCGTAGGTGCGGGCGGCCTGCGAGGTGGTGATCCGGTCGCCCAGGGCGAAGTGCTCGACCTCGGAGCCCACGCCCGTGACCACGCCCATGCCCTCCGAGCCCGGCGTGAAGGGGTGCTCCACGGGATAGACGCCCTCCCGCTGGTAGACCTCGATGAAGTTCACCCCCGCGGCGCGGGTCTCGACGAGCAGCTGGCGCGGGCCCGGTTCGAGGTCCGGGCGCTCGCCGAGGGTCAGGACCTCGGGGCCTCCGGCTCGCTCGACCATGACGCAACGGACCATGACGGGTACCTCCTGGACATCGCGGACGGGAACTCTGCCATGGTAGGCGCGAAGCCCCGCCGGGCTCTCCCCGCGAGGGGCGCCGGCGGGTAGCGTGTGCACAAGAGGGGGCACGGACATACCCGCGTCATCATCGAGATTTGCAGACGGGAAGCGTAGATTCGGGGGCAGAGCCGTTCCGGGGGGACACGAGAGCGGCCGTGGCTGATCCGAACGGGGGGATCCTGGCGTGGTCCGACGCGTCGCACCCGCCCCCGCTCCGAACGGTTCCTCCCCCGTAGCGTGCATAAATATTGAAGAGCATGCATAACTTTGAGCTAGAGTGGGCCTCATGACGTTCAGTGCAGCAGTTTCGGGGGCATCCGGCTACGCCGGTGGCGAGGTCCTGAGGATCCTCGCCGGTCACCCGCAGATCGAGATCGGGGCCGTGGGGGCCCATTCCAACGCGGGCCAGCGGCTGGGGGAGCTGCAGCCGCACCTGCACTCCCTCGCCGACCGGGTGCTCGTGGACACCACGGTGGAGAACCTGGCCGGCCACGACGTCGTCTTCCTCGCCCTGCCGCACGGCGCCTCGGCCGCGATCGCCGCGCAGCTGCCGCCGGAGACCGTGGTGGTCGACGCCGGTGCCGACCACCGGCTCGACTCCGCCGAGGAGTGGGACCAGTTCTACGGCTCGCCGCACGCCGGGACCTGGCCGTACGGGCTGCCCGAGCTCGTGGTGGACGCCGGGGGCACCCGCCAGCGCGAGCAGCTCCGCGGCGCCACGCGCATCGCGGTGCCGGGGTGCTACCCGACCAGCGCCCTGCTCGCCCTGGGCCCCGGGTTCGCGGCCGGCCTCCTCGAGCCCGAGGACGTCGTGATCGTCGCGGCCTCGGGCACGTCCGGGGCCGGCAAGGCCGTCAAGGCGCACCTGCTGGGCTCGGAGGTCATGGGCTCGATGTCCCCGTACGGGGTGGGCGGCGCGCACCGGCACACCCCCGAGATCGAGCAGGGCCTCTCGAAGGCCGCAGGGCGTCCGGTGCGGATCTCCTTCACCCCGACCCTGGCCCCCATGCCCCGGGGCATCCTCACGACCGCCACCGCGCGCGTCGCGGAGGGCGTGGGTGCCGCTCAGCTGAGGGAGGCCTGGGAGACCGCCTACGCGTCCGAGCAGTTCGTCACGGTCCTGCCCGAGGGCCGGTGGCCCTCGACGAAGTCGGTGGCCGGCTCCAACCACGCCCAGCTCCAGCTCGCCCTCGACGCCCGGGCGGGCCGCGTGATCGTCACCTGCGTCATCGACAACCTCGTCAAGGGCACCGCCGGCGGTGCCGTCCAGTCCATGAACCTCGCCCTCGGTCTGCCGGAGGACACCGGCCTGAACCTCCAAGGAGTCGCACCGTGAGAACGTACCCCTCCCAGCAGCCGGCCGGCACCCTGCAGGTCGACACCACCCGCGGCGTGACGGCGGCCCAGGGCTTCCGCGCGGCCGGCACCGAGGCGGGCTTCAAGGACTCCGGCGGCGCCGACCTCGCGCTCGTCGTCAACGACGGCCCCCAGCACCACGTGGGCGCCGTGTACACCACCAACCGGATCACCGCCGCGCCCATCCAGTGGTCCAGGGCGGTGACCGCGGACGGCTCGGCCGCCGCCGTGGTCCTCAACTCCGGGGGCGCCAACGCCTGCACCGGGCCGCAGGGCTTCCAGGCCTCCCACCGGACCGCCGAGCTCGTCGGCGAGGCGCTGGGGGTCGGGGCGGGCGACGTCGTGGTGTGCTCCACCGGGCTCATCGGCGTCCAGCTCCCCATGGACGTCATGGAGCGGGGCCTGCCCGGGGCCGTCGCGGCGCTCGCGGACGACGACGACGCCGGGACCGCCGCGGCCCGGGCCATCATGACCACCGACTCCGTCTCCAAGCAGGCGGCCTACGTCCGCGACGGGTGGACGGTCGGCGGGATGGCCAAGGGTGCGGGCATGCTCGCCCCCGGCCTGGCCACGATGCTCGTGGTGCTCACCACCGACGCCGAGCTCTCCTCCGACGCCCTGCAGTGGGCGCTCGAGGACGCGGTGAAGGTGACGTTCAACCGCACCGACTCCGACGGCTGCATGTCGACCAACGACACCGTGGTCCTGCTCGGCTCGGGCGCCTCGGGGATCACCCCGGACGAGTTCGAGTTCAGCCAGGCCGTGACCGCGGTGTGCCACTCCCTGGCCCAGCAGCTCATCACGGACGCGGAGGGCGCGTCCCACGACATCGAGATCACCACGGTGAACGCCGCCACCGAGCGGCAGGCCGAGGACGTGAGCCGCGCCGTGGCCCGCTCCAACCTCTTCAAGGCCGCGATCTACGGCAACGACCCGAACTGGGGCCGCGTGCTGTCCGCGGTCGGCACCACCGACGCCGCGTTCGACCCCGACCAGCTCGACGTCACCATCAACGGGGTCCTGGTGTGCCGCAGCGGCATGATCGGGGACCCGCGCGAGGGCGTGGACCTGGCCGCCGACCGCCGGGTCACCGTCCTGGTCGACCTCAAGGCCGGCGACGCCGACGCCACCGTCTGGACCAACGACCTGACCCACGACTACGTCGAGGAGAACAGCGCCTACTCCAGCTGACCACCCCGTCCACCCGCACGGCACCGACCCACGGCGCAGGAGAACCATGACCGACCCCAGTGACCCCACCCGCTACGAGACCGCCCAGGCGAAGGCGGGCACCCTGATGGAGGCGCTGCCCTGGATCCAGCGGTACTCCGGGTCCGTGATGGTCTTCAAGTACGGCGGCAACGCCATGGTGTCCGAGCCGCTGCGGCAGGCCTTCGCCGAGGACATGGTGTTCCTGCGCCACGTCGGGATCCGGCCGGTCGTGGTGCACGGCGGCGGCCCCCAGATCAACCGCATGCTGGAGCGGCTGGGCATCGCGTCGGAGTTCCGCGGCGGGCTGCGCGTCACCTCCAAGGAGGCCGTGGACGCCATCCGGATGGTGCTGACCGGGCAGGTCCAGCGCGAGCTCGTGTCCCTGCTCAACGCGACCGGCCCGTACGCCGTCGGGCTCTCCGGGGAGGACGCCGAGCTGTTCCGCGCCGTCCGCCGCGGCACCGTGGTGGACGGCGAGGAGGTGGACCTCGGCCACGTGGGGGAGGTCGTGGACGTCAACCCCGAGCCCGTCACCCAGCTCCTCGAGGCCGGGCGGATCCCCGTCATCTCCTCGGTCGCCCCGGAGGTCGACGCGCACGGCCGCCCCACCGGGGAGATCCTCAACGTCAACGCGGACACCGCCGCCGCCGCCGTGGCCGTGGCCCTGCGCGCCGAGAAGTTCGTGGCCCTCACCGACGTCGAGGGCCTCTACGCGAACTGGCCGGACAGGGACTCGCTCATCGCGTCCCTCTCCGCCTCGGAGCTGCGGGCGATGCTCCCGGACCTGCAGGCCGGGATGATCCCCAAGATGGAGGCGGCCCTGCGGGCCGTGGAGGGCGGGGCGCGCCGGGCGTCCATCGTCGACGGGCGCAGCCCGCACACCTGCCTGCTCGAGATCTTCACCGACACCGGCATCGGCACCCAGCTCGTCCCCGACCACGGAGCATCGTCATGACCGTCCAGCACAGCCCCCAGCACACAGCCTCCCGGTACTCCGCCCAGACCGCCCTGCTCGGCGAGTACGCCGACTCGCTGCTCGGCGTCTTCGGCAGCCCGTCGCTGGTGCTCACCCACGGCAAGGGGGCCGTGGTCACCGACGCCGACGGCCGGGACTACCTCGACCTGCTCGCGGGCATCGCCGTCAACGCCCTCGGCCACGCCCACCCGCGCTGGGTGGAGATCGTCTCGCGCCAGCTCGCCACCCTCGGCCACGTCTCCAACTTCTTCACCTCTCCCCAGCAGATCGCCCTCGCCGGGAAGCTGCTGTCCCTGGCCGGCGCGCCCGCGGGCTCCCACGTCTTCTTCGCGAACTCCGGAGCCGAGGCCAACGAGGCCGCGTTCAAGCTCGCCCGTCGCCACGGCCACGAGCACCCCGGTCCGGACGGCGGGCCCCGCGGCACCGTCCTCGCCCTCGAGTCCGCCTTCCACGGCCGCACCATGGGAGCCCTCGCCCTGACCGCCAAGGAGGCCTACCGGGCGCCCTTCGAGCCCCTGCCCGGCGGGGTGCGGCACATCCCCGCGACCGTCGCGGCCCTCGAGGAGCACCTCGACGGGACCGTCGCGGCGCTGATCGTGGAACCCGTCCAGGGCGAGGCCGGTGTGCGCGAGCTGCCCGAGGGCTACCTCCGGGCGGCCCGGGAGCTGACCCGCCGGCACGGCGCGCTGCTCGTCGTGGACGAGGTGCAGACCGGGATGGGACGCACCGGGCGCTGGTTCGCCTCCTCCGCCGAGCTCACCGGCGACGACCTCCCGGACGCCATCACCCTGGCCAAGGGACTGGGCGGCGGCTTCCCGATCGGCGCGATGCTGACCGTCGGCGCGGAGGTCTCCGCGCTGCTCGGCGCCGGCCAGCACGGCACCACCTTCGGCGGCAACCCGCCGGCCACCGCCGCGGGCCTGGCGACCGTCACCGTGATCGAGGAGGACGGTCTGCTCGAGCACGCCCGAGCCGTGGGCGCCGTGCTCGGGGAGGGGCTGCGCGCCGTCCCGGGCGTCGGCGAGGTCCGCCAGCGCGGCCTGCTGATCGGCGCCGACCTCGAGATCCCCGCCGGGGCCACGGCCCCGTTCGGCCCCGCCGTGGTCGAGGCCGCCCGGGACGCCGGATTCATCGTCAACGCCACCGGCCCCGGGACCCTGCGCCTGGCCCCGCCCCTGATCCTCACCGAGGAGCAGGCACACACCTTCCTCGACGCGCTCCCCGAGATCCTGCGCGCCGCCACCACTGCCGTCACGGCCCCCGCCGCGGCGCCCGAGACCCCGCCGAAAGAAGCATGAACCCGCCCAGGACCCCCCGCCACTTCCTCGTCGACACCGACCTCTCCCAGCAGGAGCAGGCCGAGGTGCTCGAGCTCGCCGCCCGCCTCAAGGCCGACCGCTGGGCCCACCGGCCCTACGCGGGACCGCAGACCGTGGCCGTGATCTTCGACAAGACGTCGACCCGCACCCGGGTCTCCTTCTCCGCCGGGATCGCCGACCTCGGCGGCAACCCGCTGATGATCGACCCGGGGGAGTCCCAGCTCGGCAAGGAGAGCGTGGCGGACACCGCCCGCGTCTTCTCCCGCATGGTCTCCACCATCGTGTGGCGCACCTACGCCCAGTCCGGTCTGGAGGAGATGGCCGCGGCCGCGACCGTGCCCGTCGTCAACGGGCTCTCCGACGCCTACCACCCGTGCCAGATCCTCGCGGACCTGCTCACGGTCCGCGAGCGCCGCGGGAGCCTCGCCGGACTCCGCTTCGCGTACCTCGGGGACGCGGCGAACAACATGGCCCACTCCTACCTGCTGGGCGGAGCCACCGCCGGCATGCACGTGCGCGTCGCCGGTCCGGGGAGCCACCTCCCGGACCCGGCGGTGGTGCAGGCCGCCGAGGAGCGCGCCGGGCAGACCCGCGGGTCCGTGCTCGTGACGACCGACCCGGCCGAGGCGCTCGCCGGGGCGGACGTGGTCTGCACCGACACCTGGGTGTCCATGGGTCAGGAGGCGGAGACCGAGGCCCGCGCGCAGGTCTTCCGGCCGTACTCCGTGGACGCCGCGGCGATGGACCGGGCCGCACCCGGGGCGCTGTTCCTGCACTGCCTGCCCGCGTTCCGCGGCTCCGAGGTCACGGCCGAGGTCATCGACGGGCCGCAGTCCGTGGTCTGGGACGAGGCGGAGAACCGGCTGCACGCCCAGAAGGCCCTCCTCGTGTGGCTGATGGCCCGCTCGGGGCGCTACGACCTCGACGCCGCCGACGCCCCCGCCGTCCCGGCATGAGCATCCCCGCCACCAAGACGGCGCGGCAGGCCCGGATCGTGGCGCTCGTGACCGGCGGGGCCATCCACTCGCAGGCCGAGCTGGCCGCCCGGCTGGCCGAGGACGGCGTGCAGGTCACCCAGGCCACGCTCTCCCGCGACCTCGTGGAGCTGGGGGCCGTGCGGGTGCGCGACGGCTCGGGAGCCCTCGTCTACGCCGTTCCGCAGGCCGGTGCCGACCGCTCGCCCGCCTCGGGGATCACCCAGGAGGTGCTCGACGCGCGGCTGGCGAGCCTGTGCCGCGAGCTGCTGGTGACCGCGGAGGCGAGCGCGAACCTCGTGGTGCTGCGCACCCCGCCGGGCGCCGCCCAGTACTTCGCGTCCGCCATCGACACCTCGGTGCTGCCGGCGGTCCTCGGCACCATCGCCGGGGACGACACGATCATGGTGGTGTGCCGGGAGGCCGACGGCGGACTCGCCGTGGCCCGCCGCTTCCTCGAGCTGGCCGAGTGACCCCGGGCCCCCGGCGCGGGGACGTCCGGCGGCCTCAGCGGGCCGCGTGCTCCTCGAGGACGGGCACGAGGTCCGTGCGCTCGAAGACCCGGGCGAAGTCGAGGGCGGTGTGGGCGCCGGCCGTCTGCGAGGCCCCGGCCTCGAGCAGCGTCCGCACGATCGTCTCGTTGCCGCGGAAGACCGCGCTCATCAGCGCGGTCTGCCCGTTGTCGTTGACCCGGTCCGGGTCGGCCCCGGCCTCGAGCAGCGCCGCGACGGTCTCCTCGCGCTGGTGGTAGGCGGCGAGGATCAGCAGGGTGTCGCCCTTGCCGTTGGTGAGGTCGGCGGGCACGCCCGCGCGCACGGCCGGCAGGAGGTTCTCGGTGTCCCCGGTCCTGGCCATCTCGAACAGGGACAGCACGTAGGCCATCTCCTCCTCGGTCAGCTGGGGGGCCGCCTGGGCCTGGTCGGGCTGCTGGGGGTGCTCGGTCACGGCTGGTCCTTCGCGTCGGTCGGATGGTGCTCCTTCCGGCCAGTTTATCGGGGGTCGGCCCGCGACACGCACCGCCGGAGATTACCCGGGTCTTGACGTTGCAGTAACTGCCTGGCACGCTCGTGTGACACAGCTCACCCCGTGCCCCCTTCTCGCGCCGGTGCCCGTGCACCGGGGATCCGGAGTCCCTTCCATGACGAATCTCGCCACCCTGCTCACCGCCACGGCCGCGGCCGCCCCGCAGTCCCGGGCCGTGGTCCTCGACGACAAGGTCCTGACCTACGGGGCCCTCGACGACCTGTCCGCGCGGGTGGCCTCCATGCTCGCCGCCGCCGGGATCGGGCCGGGGGACCGGGTGGCGATGATCCTCCCCAACGTCCCGCACATGCCGATCGCCTACTACGGGATCCTGCGCGCGGGCGGCGTGGTCGTGCCCCTCAACCCCTTGCTCAGTCCTCGGGAGCTGGCGTACCACTTCGACAACGCCGAGGTGTCCCTGGTGCTGGTCTGGGAGGCCATGGCCGAGGCCACCCGCGCCGCCGTCGCGGAACTGGACCGGGACGTCCGGGTGGTCGAGGTCTCGGCCGCCGGGACCCTGCAGGCCCTCGCGGACGTGCCGCCGCGGCCCGACGTCGCCGACCGCGACGACGACGAGCCCGCCGTCCTGCTCTACACCTCCGGAACCACGGGCCGGCCCAAGGGCGCCGTCCTGACGCACCACAACCTCCGGTCCAACGCGGAGCTCTCCGCGAGCCTGTTCGACCTGGCACCCGGGGACGTCATGTTCGGGGCACTGCCGTTCTTCCACGTGTTCGGGCAGACCGTGGCGCTCAACGGCGTCGTCCAGGCGGGGGCCGCCGTCACGCTGCTGCCGCGCTTCGACCCGGCCAAGGCGCTCGAGATCCTGGCGCGGGACGAGGTCACCGTCTTCGCCGGGGTGCCCAGCATGTACGTGGCCCTGCTCGCCGCGGCCGGCGAGGGACCGGTGGAGCTGCCGCACCTGCGGGCCGGGGTCTCGGGCGGGTCCCCGCTGCCGGTCGAGGTCCTGGAGCGCTTCGAGAAGGTGTTCGGGGCGCCGATCTACGAGGGCTACGGCCTGTCCGAGACCTCCCCGGTGGTGTGCTTCAACCAGAAGGCGCACGGGCGCAGACCGGGGTCGATCGGCACCGTGGTGCGCGGGGCGCAGCTGAGGGTCGTGGACGACCTCGGCGAGGAGGTCCCCGCCGGCGAGATCGGCGAGCTCGTCGTGGCCGGGGAGTACGTGATGGCCGGCTACTGGCGCAACCCCGAGGCCACCGAGGCCGCGATCCGCGACGGCTGGTTCGCCACCGGCGACCTCGCCCGCGTGGACGAGGACGGCTTCTACTACATCGTCGACCGCAAGAAGGACATGGTCCTGCGCGGCGGCTACAACGTCTACCCCCGGGAGGTCGAGGAAGTGATCTACCAGTTCCCCGGCATCGCCGAGGCCGCCGTGGTCGGGGTCCCGGACGAGGCGATGGGCGAGGAGGTCGCCGCCGTCGTCGCCTTCCGGGACGTGGCCGAGGAGGAGCGGGACGCGAAGCTGGACGAGCTGGACGCCTTCGTCCGCGAGCGTGTGGCCAAGTACAAGCACCCGCGCTTCTACAAGGTCGTCGACGAGCTGCCGAAGGGCCCGACCGGCAAGATCCTCAAGCGCTCCCTCGACCTCGAGGGCGCCGGGCGCCGCGGCTGAGCCCGCACGGACGCACGGAGGGGGCCGGCCGCTGGACAGCGG
>NZ_JBHVDI010000134.1:0-10894 GCF_042802875.1 Kocuria sp. NPDC057446
CCGCAGATCTGCGGCGGTCCCGGGCGGACGCGGTGACGTCGCGGGAGGGGCGGGGTCAGAGCCGGCCGGAGACCGGGAACCGCTCCCAGGCGCGGTGGCTCTTCATGAGCGTGACCACCTGCTCGACGACGGCGGCGGCGTCTTTGCCGGAGACCACGCCCGGCGCGCCTTCGGGCAGGCCCGCCGCGGCGAGCGCCTGGCCCTTGGCGCCCCAGGCGCCGATGGCCTTGGCCTGGCGGAACACCTCGCCCAGCAGCAGGTGCACGCGCGGGTCCACGCCGCCGGGGGCGACGGCGCCGGCCTTCGCGTCGAGGCCCTGCCGGGCGTCCGGGGCCGGCGGGACGGCTCCGGCCACGAGCACCGAGTCGAACTCGACGGAGCGTGCCGTGAGATAGGTCCGGTGGGCCACGAGCTTCCCGCCGCGCCCCACCGGCCCGCCGTGCGGGGCGATGACCAGCGGCACCATGCCGGCGTCGTCGATCGCGGAGACCACGGCCAGGAGGTCCTTCTCGTCGGGGTCCGGGCCCACCACGATGCCCACCTGGCGGCCGTCGAGGGGCCACTGCCCGCCGATCTGGGACAGGGCCGGGCTGGGCGCGATCCTCCCGTGCTTGACCGTCGGCCTCGGCGCCGGAAGGCCCAGTCCCTGGGCGACCACGGCGCACAGCTTCTCGTCGATGTTGGCGAGGGCCTGCAGCTGGCGCTCCTTGACCGCCTGCTCCCAGCACTTGCCGAGCTCGAACGTGTAGGCCTGCGCGATGTGCTCCTTCTCGACGTCGCTCATCGACAGCCAGAACAGGCGGGTCTGGCTGTAGTGGTCCTCGAAGGACACGGGGTTCCCGCGCTCCTTGACCGACTCCGCGACCGGCGCCGGGTGGTCGATGAAGGGGCGGGCCGGCTCGTCGGCGGGGAAGGGGTTGTTCCCGTCCAGCGAGTTCGGGTGGTAGGGAGCCACCCCGCTGTGCACGGCCGTCTGGTGCATCCCGTCCCGGAGCATGTCGTTGACCGGGGCGTGCGGGCGGTTGATCGGCAGCTGGGTCCAGTTGGGCCCGCCCAGCCGGCTGAGCTGGGTGTCCAGGTAGGAGAACAGCCGTCCCTGCAGCAGCGGGTCGTTGGTGACGTCGATGCCGCGCACCAGGTTGTTGGGGTTGAAGGCGACCTGCTCGGTCTCGGCGAAGTAGTTCGAGGGGTTGCGGTTGAGCGTCATCAGCCCGACCGGCTCGACGGGGGCGAGCTCCTCCGGGACGATCTTCGTGGGGTCGAGCAGGTCGATGCCCTCGAACACCTGCTCCTCGTTGTCCTCGAAGACCTGCACCCCGAGCTCCCACTCGGGGTGCGCGCCGGCCTCGATGGCGTCCGCGAGGTCCCGGCGGTGCACGTCGGGGTCCATGCCCATCGCGATCTGCGCCTCCTCCCACAGCACGGAGTGCACGCCGAGCTTCGGCTTCCAGTGGAACTTCACGAGCACGCTGCGGCCGGAGTCGTCGACGAGCCGGAACGTGTGGACGCCGAAGCCCTCCATGGTGCGGTAGGACCGGGGGATGCCGCGGTCCGACATGTTCCAGATCGTGTGGTGCTGCGCCTCGGTGTGCAGGGAGACGAAGTCCCAGAAGGTGTCGTGGGCGGACTGCGCCTGCGGGATCTCCCGGTCCGGGTGCGGCTTGCCCGCGTGGATGACGTCCGGGAACTTGATGGCGTCCTGGATGAAGAAGACGGGGATGTTGTTGCCCACGAGGTCCCAGGTGCCCTCGGAGGTGTAGAACTTCGTGGCGAAGCCGCGGGTGTCCCGGGCGAGGTCGGCGGAGCCGCGCGAGCCGAGCACGGTGGAGAAGCGCACGAAGACCGGGGTCTCGACGTCCTTCTGGAACACCGCGGCGGAGGAGATCCTGCTCGCGGTGCCGTAGGAGCGGAACACGCCGTGGGCGCCGGCGCCGCGGGCGTGCACCACGCGCTCCGGGATGCGCTCGTGGTCGAAGTGGCTGATCTTCTCGCGGAAGTGGTGGTCCTGCAGGAGCACCGGGCCGCGACGGCCCGCCTTCAGGGAGTGGTCGGTGTCAGCGCGCCGGGAGCCGTGGGCTGTGGTCAGGTGCTCCCCGCCCTGGGCGTTGAGCGTCGGGTCGATCCCGGTGTGCCGGCCCGTGGGACTCACGGGCTCGGGGGTTCCCTGGTCCGGCTTGGGCGGCAGCGGCGGGCGGGGCTCGGTGGGCTCCGCGAGCGGGGCGGTCTCGCTGCCGGGGACGCCGGGAGCCATGGAGGCCTGCCCCTCGGTCCTCTGCCTCATCCTGTTCAGTCTCTTGCGCATGATGGACCTCCCGGTCGTCGAAAAGCGGTCGGCACCGGCCGTCCCCGACCCACAGGGAGCGGAACAACCAGCTCACTGACCATTCAGTCACTCCCGTGCGGCGGGGCACAAGCCCCGGGCCGCGCCTCCGCGCTCGGTGAACAGGCCGGAGCGCCTCCGCCTTCCGACGACGCGGCGGACCCCCTCACCCGGAGGGTCGAGGGGGTCCGCGAGGACGGGGCGGTCGGAGAGAGCCGCCGGGGACGCCCTCAGTCCTCCTCGACGTCGATCCGCTCCCGGCGCACGGTGTCCTCGACCACCTCGGTGCGCTCCGTGCGGCGCACGACCAGCCGCACCCGCTCGTAGGGCACGCGCACCGTCCGCACCACGGGCACCTCCCGGTAGAGGATGACCTCGTCGTCCCCCACCGGCAGCTCCCGGCCGGCGAGGAACGCCTCGCGCTCCTCCTCGGTGACGGGGGTGCGGACCTCCTCGACGTCCTCGGACGCCAGGGTCTGCTCCGCGCGCACCGGCTCCTCGACCACGTACTTGCGCAGGCGGGTCCGTCCGGACTCGACCCGCTCCGTCCCGACCTGCAGCCGCTCCTCGTGCCGGACCACGGCGGGGCTCTCCCCCACGTCCTCCCCCGTGCTCTCGTCCGTGCCCCCGTCCGGGCGTCCGCCGCCCACCGTGCCGGCGTCACCGAGTCCGCCACCGGGTCCGCCGGTGGCGTCCCCGGCCGCGTGGCGGCCCGCCCCGGGCCCGGACCCGGTGTGGCCCGGGGCCGTGGCGCCCCCGTCCCCGGCGGTCCGGTGGGCGGCGTCCCGGTCAGCCGCGTCCCTGCCGGTCGTGCTCCGCCCGGGCGTGTCCCGGCCGGCGGCGTCCTGGTCGAAGAACTCACCGTCGGCCCCGGACGGCTCGCCGCCGACGCTCTCGCGGCCGTCCCCGGCCGTGGCGTCGGCCCCGCCCAGCGACTCACCGGTCCCGCGCAGGTTCGAGCCGTCGTCGCGGCCGGAGTCGTCGCCGTGCCGCACGGCGTCGTCGTCCCCGGCGTCGATGTTGTAGGCGGGGGCCCCGCCGCGCGGGTCGCGGGTGTCGGTGGCGCCGGAGGTCGCGGAGCCACCGACGTCGCCGTCCTCCCGCCCGTAGGCGTTGTGGTCCCAGAGCTCGGTCGCCGAGCTGGGCGCGTGGCGCTCCACCCCGGTGTCGTCCGCGTCCCGCCCGCCGGCGCGCCCGGCCGCGGGCTCCTCGGGGGCGGACTCCTGGTCGTACGGGCGGTCGTCGGAGGTGGACATCGTGGACTCTCCTCGGGGTTGCAGTCGACACGCACATTTTATCAGCGTGCTGAGCGGTGACGCAGCCCACTCTACGGGGGACCGCGCCCCGGCACGCCCCGGCGCCCGCCCTTGTCCGCCCGCCTCCGCGGTGCGAGGATCGATGCATGATCACCTGGGCCGGTCTCGCGGCCGGCGGCACGGAGGCCGTGCGGGCGGGAGCGTGGGAGAGCGGTGCGACGGTGGCCGGAGCGGTCGTCGTCGTGCTGATGGTCGGCGCCTCGGTCTCCCTGCTGCGCGGCCCGGCGCAGGACCCCGTGCTGCGCCTGCTGTGGCTGCTCGTCATCCTCGCGTTCCCCGTCGCCGGCGCGGGGCTGTGGTTCGCACTGGGCCGCAGAGCCCCGCACCCGCAGGACCCGCACCCCGTCTAGCCCGTCCGCACCCGCAGGACCCGGCCGAGAAAGGAATCCGCATGAGCTACCCCCAGGACGGGCACGGGTTCTTCACCCGGGCCCTCGACGCCGAGGACCGCGGACGGCTCGACGAGGCCGAGACCGCCTATCAGCAGGCCATCGTCCTCTTCGAGGAGGAGGGCGACTCCCTCCAGGAGCAGGCCGCCTGCCACTACAACCTGGGCCACCTCTACCTGGGGATGAACCGCCCCGGACGGGCCGTCACCGCCTACGAGAACGCCCTGGGGCTCTTCTGCCGCATTTCCGGCAGCGGCAAGCACAAGGCCCGCACGCACCTGATCCTGGGCAGCCTGCTGCTCGAGCTCGACCGCGCCCACGACGCCGAGGAGCACCTCCTGGACGCCCTGGGCCAGTACCTCGACGCCCCGCACGAGCCCCAGGACCAGGCGCAGTGCCACGTCAACCTGGGACGGGTGTACGAGCTGGGCGAGCGGCACACCCAGGCCATCACCGCGTACAACCGGGCCCTGGACTTCTACCAGGAGACCGAGGCCACGGCCACGGACCAGGCGGAGTGCTTCACCGCCCTGGGCCGGCTCTACGAGCGCGCGGGCCGGATGAAGGAGTCCGGGGCCGCCTACGCCGCGGCGGCCCGCCTGCGCTGGTCCGCCGAGCAGCAGCGCCTGGAGCAGCAGAGCACGGAGCAGCAGAGTCCCGCCCGGGACGCCGGAGTGCCCGACGGAGAGGACCGCCCGTGAGCTCACGCCTGATCTACGGCTGCATGACCATCGGCGGGTCGTGGGACGACGACCCGCCGGGCACCACGACCGTGGACCGTGCCCGGGCCGCCGTGCACGCGGCGCTGGACGCCGGCATCACCGACTTCGACCACGCCGACATCTACGCCCACGGCAAGTCCGAGTCGGTGTTCGGCGAGATCCTCGCCGAGGACCCGGAGCTGAGGCGGCGGGTGCGCCTGCAGACCAAGTGCGGGGTGCGCCTGCCGGGCAACACCGCCGCGCCCGGGGCGCCGACCCACTACCGGCTGGACCGGGACACGATCCGCAGCAGCCTCGAGGGGTCCCTGCGCCGGCTCCGCGTGGACTCGGTGGAGCGGTTCATGCTGCACCGCCCGGACCCGCTGGCCGACCCCCGGGAGGTCGCCGGCGCCCTCGACGAACTGCGCAAGGAGGGCCTGATCCGCTCCGTGGGCCTGTCCAACATGTCGACCCGCCAGGTGTCCCGCTACCAGCAGCTGCTCAGCACTCCCGTCACCGCGGTACAGCTCGAGCTGAGCCTGCGCCACCGGAGCTTCGTGGAGCGGCAGATCCTGGCCAACCACCCCGAGGGCGCGGAGCACTCGTTCCCGGAGGGGCTCCTGGAGTACTGCGCGGCCGACGGCATCGAGGTGCAGGCGTGGGGGGCGCTCGCCCGAGGGCTGTACACCGGGGCCCCGATCCCGCCGGAGGACCAGCACGCCGCGGCCACCGCCGAGACGGTCCACCGGCTCGCCTCGGCGCACGGGGTGTCCGGCGAGGCGGTGGTCCTCGCGTGGCTGATGAAGCACCCCGGCGGGATCCGCCCGGTGCTGGGGACCACCGACCCCGGGCGGATCGCGGCCTGCGCCGCGGCGGAGGAGCTCGCCTCCCGGCTGGGCCACGAGGACTGGTACGCGCTGCTCACGGCGGCGCGCGGCCAGGCCGTCCCCTGAGCGGTCTCCCGGGCCGGCGCCGCCGGCTCAGCCGGTGAGCCGCGCCCCCAGCTCCTCCGCCGCCTCCCGGAGGGCGGGCACCATGTCCACGAGGTCCGCGAGCCGGTGCCGGAACACCGGCGCGGACAGCGCGAGGGAGCCGACGCACCCCCCGCCCGGTCGCAGGACGGGCACCGCGACGGCGACCATGCCGACGTCGTGCTCCTCGTCCTGGGTGGCCCACCCCTCCCCCCGGATCCGCTCGACGCGCCGGCGGAGCTCGTCGCGGTCGGTGAGCGTGGCCGGGGTGCGCGGCTCGAGCTCGATCGTGCCGAGGAGCTGCTCGCGCACGTCCTCCGGGGCGAACGCGAGCAGGCACAGCCCCAGGGCCGAGGAGTGCAGCGCGCCGCGGTACCCGGGGTCGGAGGTGACCCGGAAGTCCGGCCCGTCCTCCTTGGCGAGGGTGTGGAAGCGGTCGCCGTCGAGGACGGCGAACAGACAGGACTCCCCGGTGCGCTCGACCATCCGCCGCAGCACCGGCACGACCGTCCCGGTGATCCCCAGGCGCTGGGCCACGCTGTGGGCGGCGTGGAAGATCTTCAGCCCCAGGACGTAGCGCCGGTCCTCCTGCAGCTCGGCGAAGCCGTCCCGGACGAGCGCGTTGAGCAGCCGGTAGGTGGTGCTGAAGGGGTAGCCGCAGATCTTGGTGGCCTCGGCCGCGGTCAGTCCCCCCGGGTGCTCCCCCAGCAGCTCGAGCAGGTGGAGGGCCTTGCCCACCATGTCCCGCCGCGGGGCGCCCGCCGGCTCCAGGGCCGTCATCGGGAGCTGCCCGTGCCGCGGGCGGGGGCCGGGTTCGGTGTTCGCACGACGGCACTCCGTTCGTTCGTCGGTTGACATGTGGACCAGGTCACAGCGATCATGATCACACAGCAGAAGTGATTTCCACAATATGAGAGCTGAAACCTGTTGTGGACCGAGCCGAAGGACCTCCATGAGCTCAGCAGCGACGACCGCCGAGACCACGGCCCCGCCGGCGTCCGGCCGGACGCCCCGCAGGGCCGCCCTGGCCAGCTGGATCGGCAGCGCCCTCGAATACTACGACTTCGCGGTCTACGGCACCGCCGCCGCCCTGGTGCTCAACCACCTCTTCTTCCCCGCTGAGACCTCCCCCGGCGTGGCCATCCTCTTCGCCATGGGGACCGTGGGCGTGGCGTACGTGGTCCGGCCGCTGGGCGCACTGGTCATGGGACCCCTGGCCGATCGGTTCGGACGCAAGTTCGTGCTCATGCTGACCCTGTTCATGATCGGCGGGGCGACCTTCGCCGTCGGCTGCCTCCCGACCTACGACCAGGTGGGGATGCTGGCCCCGGTGCTGCTCGTGCTGTGCCGCGTGGTCCAGGGCCTGTCCGCAGCGGGCGAGCAGGCGAGCGCCATCTCCATGTCCCTCGAGCACGCCGACCAGGACCGCCGGGCGTACACCACGAGCTGGACCCTGCAGGGCACCCAGTTCGGGACCCTGCTGGCCACCGCCGTGTTCATCCCGTTCACCCTCCTGCCGGAGGAGGCGCTGTTCAGCTGGGGCTGGCGCGTGCCGTTCTGGCTCTCCGCCGTCGTCGTGGTCGTCGCCTACCTCATCCGCCGCCACCTGGAGGAGCCCCCGGCCTTCCGGGAGGCCCGCGCGGAGGTGCCCGCCGAGCAGCCGGAGTCCCCGCTGCGGCTGCTCCTGAGGCACCACCGGGCGGCCGTGGCCCGGATCGCCGCGGCCGCCATGATCAACACCGTCAACGTGGTCTTCACGGTGTGGTCGCTCTCGTTCGCGACCTCCGTGGTCGGCCTCGACCGCTCCACCATGCTGTGGGTCTCCGTGCTGGCCAACGCCGTCGCCCTGGTCGTGATCCCGGTCGTGGCGGTGCTCGCCGACCGCGTCGGCCGCAAGCCCGTCTTCCTGGCCGGCGCGCTCGGGCCCGCCGCGCTCATGTACCCCTATCTCTCCGCGGTCCACACCGGGAACTGGCCGCTCATCTTCGTGCTCGGAGCACTCATGTCCGGGTGCGCCTACTCGATGGCCAACAGCATCTGGCCCTCGTTCTACGCCGAGATGCTGCCCCTGCGGGTGCGGGTCACCGGCCTGGCCCTGGGCACCCAGATCGGGTTCGCGGTCTCGGGCGGCTTCGCACCCGTCCTCGCCTCGGCCGTGGCCGGTCCTGCGGGGGACGACTGGCTGGGCGTGGCCGTGTTCGTCACGGTCGCGTGCCTGGTCTCCGCCGGCGCGGCCCTCACCGCGCAGGAGACGGCGAGGAAGTCCCTCGACGAGATCGACGCGCTGCACACCTCGCGCACCGAGGCCGCCGAGCTGCGCGCCCCGGGCCTGCGCGGTGGGGGCGCCGGGGAGCAGTCCGCCGGGGAGAGGTCCGCCGGGGAGCCGGCCGTCTCCGGAGCGGGACGCTGATGCGCACCTCGATCGCCACGGTCTGCCTCTCGGGCACCCTGGAGGAGAAGATGCACGCCGCCGCGGCCGCCGGCTTCGACGGCATCGAGGTCTTCGAGCAGGACCTGGTGGTCTCCTCCTCCTCCCCCGAGGAGGTCCGGGAGCTCGCCGGGGAGCTGGGCCTGAGCCTGGACCTCTACCAGCCCTTCCGGGACTTCGAGGCCGTGGGCCCGGAGCGGCTCGCCGCGAACCTGCGGCGCGCCGAGGCCAAGTTCCGGCTGATGAACCGGCTCGGCACGCAGACCCTGCTCGTGTGCTCCAACGTGGCCACCGCGGAGATCGACGACGACGAGGTCATGGCCGGGCAGCTGCGCCGGCTCGGCGACCTCGCCGCGGGCCACGGCGTGCGCCTGGCCTACGAGGCGCTCGCGTGGGGGAGGTTCGTCGACGACTTCGAGCGCGCCCAGCGCATCGTGGACCTCGCCGACCACCCGGCCGTGGGGACCTGTCTCGACAGCTTCCACATCCTCTCCCGCGCGTGGGACCCGGCGCCCGTCGAGGACATCGCCGCAGGGAAGATCTTCTTCGTGCAGCTGGCCGACGCCCCCCTGCTGAGCCTGGACGTCCTGTCCTGGTCCCGCCACCACCGGGTCTTCCCCGGGGAGGGCGGCTTCGACATGGTCGGCTTCATGTCCCACCTGGTCCGCGCGGGCTACGACGGGCCCGTGTCCCTGGAGATCTTCAACGACGCCTTCCGCCAGGCCGACGTCAACCGCACGGCGGTGGACGGGCTGCGCTCCCTGCGCTGGCTCGAGGACCAGACCCGCCGGGCCCTGGCCGGGGAGCGGACCCGGGACACGCTCGAGCTCCAGCCGCTGCCCGCGGTCGAGGAGCCGTCCGGCCACGACTTCGTGGAGATCCGCACCGGGCGGCTCGGCGAGACCACCCGGCTGCTCCACCAGCTCGGCTTCGCCCTGGGCGGGCACCACCAGTCCAAGGAGAACGTGCAGGTGTGGGTGCAGGGGCCGGTGCGGATCGTCGTCAACGACGCCGTCCCGGAGGGGACCCCCACGGAGGTGGCCGCGCTCGGCTTCGACGTCGCCGACCCGGACGCCGCCGTCGAGCGGGCCGCCCGGCTCAAGGCCGGGCCCGTGCCGCGCTCCCAGCGCGACGACGAGCAGGTGCTGCGCGGCGTGTTCGCCCCGGACGGCACGGAGATCTTCTTCTGCGAGCGCACGGCGGACGGCGTCCCGGCGTGGCTGAGCGAGTTCGGCGCGGACGAGGAGCTCGACCCCGGGGCCCTGGTCACCGGGGTGGACCACATCAACATGGCCCAGCCGTGGCAGCACTACGACGAGGCCGTCCTGTTCTACACCTCGGTGCTCGCCCTCGAGGCGCAGGCCGCGCAGGACGTCCCGGGCCCCACGGGGCTGGTGCGCAGCCAGGTGATGCGCTCGGCCAACGGCGCGGTGCGGATGCCGCTCAACGTGGCCCCCACCGCCGCCGAGCAGGGCTCCTTCGTGGGCGCGGCCTATCCCGAGCACGTGGCGCTGTCCTGCACGGACGTCTTCGCCGTGGCCCGGCGGGCCCGCCGGCGCGGGCTCCGGTTCCTGGCGGTGCCGCAGAACTACTACGAGGACCTCGACGCCCGCTTCGACCTCGACCCCGGGTTCGTGGCCTCCCTGCAGGAGCTGCACCTGCTCTACGACCGGGACGCCCGGGGCGAGTTCCTGCACTTCTACACGGAGACCCTGGGCACGGTGTTCTTCGAGGTGGTCGAGCGCCGCCACGGGTACGCCGGCTTCGGCGCGGCCAACGCCCCGGTCCGGCTCGCGGCGCAGTACCGGCGCTCGCAGGCGGCGCACCGTGCCCGCACGGAGGCCTGAGCCGGCCCGGCCGGGGGTCAGCGGAAGACGCGGGGGCCCGCGTGCGGGGCCAGGATCTCCTGCTGCTCCGCCGAGATGCGCAGCACCGTGCCCGTGGCAGGCACGAAGAACGCGAGCCGGGTCTCGGCCCGCACGCAGGACCGGCGGGAGACCACGTCGGTGATCTCGAAGCCCAGGGTCAGCGCCCCGCCGCGGGCGGAGACGACCCACACCCGGATCTCCACCGGGGTGTTGCGGTACTCGAGGGGGCGGAGGTACTTGATCCGGTTCTCGGTGATCAGCGCCTGGGTGCCGGCCGGCAGCGCGGAGAAGAACGGGATCAGCGGGGGCTCCACCTGGTCGCCGGTGCCCACGGGCACGCCCAGGGCCGCGATCCGCGCCTCCTCGAGCAGCCGCACGACCTCCACGTTGTTGACGTGCCCGTACGGGTCCATGTCGCCCCAGCGCATCGGCACCCGGCACAGCACACCGGACTCCGTCTCCACCGTCATGCGGTCCGTCCTCCTCGGTCGTGGAACTGCCGCGCGCACCGCACCGGCGTCCCCATCGTAGGCCCGGGCCACGCCGGGACGGCGCGCCGGACGGGTCAGCCGCCCCGGTCGGCGAGGTCGCGGATCCACTCGACGGAGCGGCGGTCGCCCTCGGACGGGACCGTGTGGGCGTCGTCGCGACCGGAGAGGACGTCCCCCGCGGAGGTCCGGGGCGTGCCCGGCCGGTGGGGGCCGCCCGAGGCGGCGATGCCGGCGACCCACGCGTCGGTGTCCACGCCGCGGTGCGCGTCGGCGGCCATGCGGGCCCGTGCGGCGGCGACGGTGATGGGGTCCACGGGGTGGGGGGGGGGGGCCCGCGGAGCCCCCCCCGGCCCCCGGGGGGGGGGGGGGGCCGAAAACCCCCACCCAGGCGCCCCCCCCCCCCCCCCCCG
>NZ_JBHVDI010000135.1:0-10809 GCF_042802875.1 Kocuria sp. NPDC057446
GAGCTGCTCCTGGAGCAGCTCCACGGCCTCGAGAGCGCTCCCGTCGTGGAGCGCGTCGACTGCCCGCTGATCGTCAGGGCGTCGACGGGCCCAGCGCCCATCCGCTGACCGTGCCCGGCTCGACCGCCGCGCACCAGGTCTCGCCGTCCTGCGGATAGGCCCGCAGCGTGTGGGGAGGCCCGGCGTGCGCGTAGAGCTCCACCACGGAACCGTCCACCACGACCGTCGAGGCGCGCCCCGCCCAGACCTCGCGCTCACCGGCGGGGCCGCGCAGCAGCAGGCGCACGGCGGCGTCCTCGCCCGTGGCGCGCAGCTCGGCCGCGTCCGGCAGCTCCACCGCCCCGTGCACCGGGGTCAGCTCGAGGGGACGGCTCCGGTGCCCCGCGCACTCGGCGGCGGGGGCCGCCACGAGGACGTCCCCGTCCAGCCGGAGCTCGCGCGGCCAGGTGAGCAGACCGGCCCAGCCCTCCTCGTCGCTGAGCTCCGCCGACCGCGTCTCCCACGACCAGCCCCACAGCAGGGCCCGGTCCTCCAGCGCCAGCACCTGGGGCGCGTAGAACGCCGGCCCCGTGTCCACGGCGCCACAGGCCTCGGGGATGAAGCGGGGGGCGTCCGCCCGGGCCCCGCTGCCGTCGTCGTCGGCCCTCCCGTCCATGCGCCCGACGACGTAGCGGACGTCCTGCAGCCGGCCCGAGCCGTCCTCCTGGCGCATCCACCGGGAGACGATCAGCACCCAGCGGGACCGCTCCCCCTCGGTGAGCTCGACGAGCTGGGGGCACTCCCAGATCGAGGCGTCGAGGTCCTCGCTCAGCACGGGGTGGTCCGAGGTCAGCCACACGCCCAGGTAGCTCCAGTCCGCCAGGTCGGCGGCGTCGTAGAGCAGGATCGCCGCCCGGCCGTCCGCGAGTCCGGCGCCCTGCAGCGCGTACCGCCGCCCCGCCCAGCGGAAGAGGAAGGGGTCGCGGACCGCGACGACGTCGGGGTCCGCGGGCATCTCGGCCGCCGTGGCGCCGTCCTGCCGCCAGGACCGCAGGTCGTCCGTCCCGGTGGCCAGGGTCACCCGCGACCGGTCGTCGGCGGCCTCGACGCCGCTGTAGACCGCCACCGGGCGGCCCTCGTCCACGGTGACCACGCCGGACCAGCAGCCGAACGCGTCCGGACCGTGCTCCTGGGGGCGCAGCGCCACCGGCTCCTCCTGCCAGGTCACCAGGTCCGGTGAGGACAGGTGCCCCCACTGGATCGCGTCGTGCCGCGCGGAGCCGGGGTTGTACTGGAAGAACACGTGCCAGGTGCCGTCGACCCGGCACAGGCCGTTGGGGTCGTTGAGCCAGCCCCGGTCGGGCCGGGGGTGCGTGCGCGGGAAGGCCCGGCTCAGGGGCAGGACGGCGGAGGTGGTGGCGGGGGTGAGGGTCATTTGCTGCTTCCTGCGGTGAGGCCTTCGCGCAGATAGCGCTGCCCGAAGACGAAGACGATCAGTGCGGGGATCATGGAGATCACGACGCCGGCCAGGACCACGGAGATGGACCCCGTGCCCAGGTTCCCCTGCAGGGACACGAGGCCCAGGGGAAGGGTGAAGTTCTGCTCCGAGATGGTCAGAATGAGGGGCCGGAAGAACTCGTTCCAGTGGTAGTTGAAAGCCAGGATGCCCACGATGGCCATGCCCGGCAGGGACAGCGGCGCGTAGACCGAGAAGAAGGTCCGCCAGGGGCTCGCGCCGTCCAGGGCCGCGGCCTCGGCGAGGTCGTTGGGCAGGCCCAGGAAGTACTGGCGCATCAGGAACGTGCCGAAGGCGGTGGGGATGGCGGGGATGATCAGCGCCAGGAGGGTGTCGGCCAGGCCCATGCCGCGGACCAGCATGAACACGGGCACGATCGTGACCTGGACCGGGACCATCATGGTGGCCAGGACCACGCCGAACATCAGCCCGGAGCCCCGGAACCGCATGCGGGCGAACACGTACCCGGCCATGGCCGCGGTCAGCATCTGCCCTGCGGCGATGAGGGCCGTGACCAGCGCGCTGTTGAGGACGAGCCGAACCAGGTCGATCTGCCGGGCGACCTCGGCGTAGGCCGTGGTGTCCGGATCGGTCGGGAGGAACTTCGGCGGGAGGTCGAAGGCCTCGCTGGGGCTGCGCAGGGACGTGGACAGCGTCCACATGACCGGGCCCAGGACCGCGACGGCGGCCACGAGCAGGAAGAGGAGGCCGGCGACGCGCCCCGGGTTGGGCAGCGCCGGGCGCCGTCGACGGCGGGGCGCGGGACCGGCCGTCCGGGACGGGGTGCGAGCGGGTGCAGACATGAGGTGGTCCTTCATCGGTGGGAAGAGCTCACTGGTAGTGGACGTAGCGCCGGGAGAGGCGGAACTGCGCCAGGGTGACGAGCATGATGAGCACCATGAGCACCAGCCCGATGGCGGAGGCCTTGCCGAACTCCAGCTGCTGGAACGCCGTCTGGTAGACGACCATCACGGCGGAGCGGGTGGAGTCCCCGGGGCCGCCGCGGGTCAGCACGTAGGGCTGGTCGAAGACCTGCAGCGCCGTGATGATCGCCGTCACGGAGGCCACCAGGAGCGTCGGGCTGACCAGGGGCAGGGTCACGTTGCGGAACTTGGACCAGCCCATGGCGCCGTCGAGGTCGGCCGCCTCGTAGAGCTCCTTGGGGATGGACGCGATCCCGCCCAGCAGGATCAGGAACGTGAAGCCGAAGTTCTGCCACACGTAGACGAGCACCACCACGAACGCGGCCCCGGTCGTGGTCGTCAGCCACGGCACCGCGGGCAGCCCGACGCTGCCGAGGAGCCAGTTCACGACGCCGAACTGCTCGTTGAACATGTAGCGCATGAAGATCGAGACGCTGGCCGCGGAGAGGATCAGCGGGAAGAAGAACGTGGAGCGGAAGAACAGCCGCAGCCAGGCCGGCATCTTCCCCTGCACCAGCACCGCGAGGGCCATCGCCAGGGACAGCTGCAGGGTCACCGCCACCACCACGAACACGATTGTGTTGAGGAAGGAGACCCGCACGGTCCGGTCCGTGACGAGCTCGGTGAAGTTGCGCAGCCCCACGAACTCGGGCGCCGAGATGATGTCCCACTGGAAGAAGGCCAGCACCACGGAGGCCAGGATGGGCAGCACCGTGAAGACGCCCATCCCGATGACGGTGGGGGCCAGGAAGACCGCGGTCATCCACTTCTCGACCCGGGAGCGGGTCCGCCGCCGCGGCGGGGCCGGTGCGGGGACCGTGGTCCGGGCGACGTCCGGTGCCGGTGCGATGGTGGTCATGCGTCCTCCCGGAGGATGAGAGCGAGTTCGGTGTCGAGCCGGTCGAGGGCCGAGGTCATCTGGCCGGCGCCGCCGCCCATGGCCACGGCCACGTTCTTCATGAGCGCGGACTCGACGGCGGCCTGCTGCGGCGGAGCGGGAATGGGGCCCGTGCTGGGAAAGCGGTCCAGGGTGTCGTAGAAGACCTGCCAGTGCTCCGGACCGGCGCCGCGGTAGAAGTCCGCCGTGACCATGGAGCGCCGGCTCGGCGTGGTGTTCGGGTGGGGGGTGGCCAGCTGCATCGACTCCTTGCGGGCCGTGAACTTGATCCACTCCCACGCCTGGTCCTTGCGCTCCGAGGTCTTCATCAGCGCGTAGCCGGCGCCGCCGAACTGGTGGCGCTGCGTGCGCCAGCGCGGGAAGAACTGCACGTCGAAGGCCTCCGGCCCCATCCCGGCCTCGTTCAGCCCCTGGGCCCAGTAGCCACCGGCCGGCGTGGCGCCCACGCGGTCGGAGGCGAACAGGCCGATCAGGGCGTTGCCGCCGCCCTCCTCGGGGCGCACGCCCAGGCCCTCCTGCACGAGCTCCCGCAGGTAGTCGAACGTCTCGGTGACCCGCTCGTTCCGCACGTTGGAGCCCGTCCAGAGGTAGCCGCCGCTGCGGTCGGCACCTGCCGGGTGGTCCCCGTAGAAGCCGTTCCACAGCCATCCGCCGCCCGGCGCCTTCTCCTCGGTGAGGAAGCTGGTGCCGTTGGCGTAGAGCCACGGGACCACGCCGCCGAACAGGCGGTTCGTCCAGTAGTAGGGGCGGAAGGAGCCCTCGTTGGAGCGCTGCATGGCGCGCATGAGACCCGTGAAGTCGTCCTTGGTCCAGTCGTCGGCGGGCCGCTCCGCGCCGGCCCGGCGCAGTGCCGCCGTGTTGAGGTACATGTTGGCCGCGTTGAACTCCAGCGGCAGCTGGTACAGGTTCCCCTTGTACATGAAGGCCTCGACGAGGCTGGGGTGCACGTCGCGGAAGTACTCCCCCATCGTGGCGGCGTCCCGCTGGACGAAGCTGTCCAGGGGCACCGCGAGCCGGTCGGCGAACAGCTGGGTGCCCTCCGTGGCCACGTACACCAGGTCCGGCGCCTGGCCGGCCGCGACCATGGTGAGGATCTTGGAGAAGAAGTCTCCCCAGTCGGCGCTCTGGACGGCCTGGATACGCACCGGGATGTCCGGGTGCTCCGCCCGGAACTCGTCCACCAGCTGCTGGCGCTTCGCGGCGTCCTGGGCGGTGCCCTGGATCGCCACCGTCAGGACGTCCTCGCCGCGACCGGGGATGTCGGAGCCGGTCAGGCGCGGCCACGCCCCGACCGTGGCCCCGGCCAGGGCGATGCCGCCGACCCCCAGTAGGGTGCGACGAGTCAAGCTGCTCGCTGCCGTCATCCGCGTGTCCTCACTTCGCTGAACTAACACGTGTCAGGTTCCTGACACGTGTTAGGAGAGTAGGGACATCCGGCGTGCAGTGTCAAGGATCACAGTGCGGCGGTCCGAACGTGACGGCGCGTACCGTCCTCCGGCGTCAGCGCACGAGGGCCGAGACGCCGGGTCCGGCGAGCTCCTCCGGGCCGACCGGCCGGCCGGACACCGCCAGCAGCAGCGCGAGCACGGGGCCCCGCACCTCGGGGCCGGCCCCGGCGTCGAGAGCGGCGTCGGTGGCCACGAGCCGCAGTCCCGCCGCCCGCTCCCGGCCGCCGCCGATCTTCGTGCTGGTGCTCAGCTGGTGCCGCAGGGCCTCGGCGACCGGCCCGGCCGGGCAGGTCCGCGTCAGCGCGAGCGGGCGCCGGATGTCCTCCCCGTGCACGAACGCCTCCACCAGCCGGGTGGCCGGAGGTGCCGGCGCGCTGGTGGTGCGGGCGCTCACCGCGCGGAACGCGGCGAGGGTGTCCCGCGGGTCGGCCCGGCGCTCCCGGGCGACGCCGCGGGCGTTGCAGCGGTCGAAGTCGAAGCCGGCGGCCACCAGGCGGCGGACGAAGCCCAGGCGCGTGGTCCTCGCGTCGTCCACGAGGTGGGCCAGGACGTCGTGCACGTCCCAGCCGGGGCACAGGGAGGGGGTGGCCCACGCCTGCGCCGGGAGGTCGGCCAGGTCCCGGACCAGCGCCCGGCGCTCGGCGTGGACCACGGGCCAGATCTCGGTCATGCGCACTCCTCTGCTCCTCCGGACGACGACGGCGCCGCACCCGCGCTACGCCGGGGGACGCTCTCCGCCGGTGGGCCCTCCGGTGCCGCGACGCAGCTGGGCGCGCTGGCGCATCAGGCCCGAGACCACGAAGCTCAGCGCCAGCGAGCAGACCAGCGCCACCACGTAGCTGTCCAGCAGCCACGACAGCAGCGGCAGGAGCCCGCCCAGGCACACGGCCAGCATCAGCTGCCCCCGGGGGGAACCGGCGGTCTGCGGAGTTCTCCCGGCGTCCATCCCTCCACTCTAGGGACCGCCCCGGCGGCCCCGGCGACCGACGCACCCTCCCGGCGCGGACGCGAGCGTGCCGACCCGCCGGCTCAGCCGGCCGCCGGCACCGCAGTCGTGGCCCCGGACGGCGGCAGCCGCAGCAGGAACGTGGTGGTCGGGGTGGACTCGAGGGTGAGACTGCCGCCGAGGGACTCGGCGAGCTCGGCGGCCACCGTGAGTCCGATGCCCTCACCGCCCTCCCGGGTGCTGACGTGGCGGTCGAAGATGCCCTGGTCCGCGGGCCGGTCCCCCTCGTCCTGGACCGTGATCGCCCAGTGCGTGCGGGCGTCCCTGGCCCGCACGCGCACGGCCCCGCGGCCGTGCCGCAGGGCGTTGTGGATGAGCACGTCCAGGATCTGCTGCAGCAGCCCGGGATGCGTCCGGACGCGGGCGGGACGCGGAGCCATCGCCGTGACGGTGCGGCCCTCGGCACCGGCCTGCCGGTCCCAGCGCTCGGCGCTCTCGGCGGTGAGCAGCGCCAGGTCCACGGGCACCGGGCGCTCCAGCCGGCGGCCGCGGGAGTGCTCCAGCAGCTCGGTCACGGTCCCGCTGAGCCGGTCCAGCTCTCCCAGCGCCCGGCCGAGCTGCTCGGACACCGCGGGGGCGGTCTCGGGCCAGTAGGTGAGGTCCTCGAGCTCCAGGCGCAGGGCGGTGAGCGGGGTCCGCAGCTGGTGGGAGGCGTTGGCCGCGAACTGCCGCTCGCGGTGCAGCAGGGCCTCGAGCTGCCGGGAGCTGGTCCGCAGCGCCACCCCGACGGCCCGGGCCTCGGGCAGCGTGGAGTCCAGCGGCGGCAGGGTGAAGGTCCCGTCCCCCAGCCGGCGGGCGGCGTCCGCCAGCTGTTGGAAGGGCCGCGCCAGGCGGCGGGCCAGCAGGACCGCGGCCACCGCGGCGAGGACCACCAGGACCAGGCCGATGAGCACCAGCGGCATCACCGCCTCGGTGATGCGCTCGCTCACGGACGCGCCGGTGCGGGTCAGCGCCACGGTGGTGCCGTCCGGCAGGGAGCGGGTCTCCACGATGTCCGCGGCGTGCGCCCCGGCGCTCCCGGTCGAGGCGAGCACCCCGCCGTCGGCGTCGCGGTGGACGAGCAGCTCGCCGTCGCCCGCGAGCTCCGCCAGGTCCTGCTCGCCGATCCCCCCGGAGCGCGAGCGCTCGGTGAGCACGGCCGCCACGAGGTCGGCGGAACGCTCGGTCTGCTGCGCCGCGCTGGTCTGCACGCGGTCGGCCAGCATGTAGGCGCGCGGCACCGCGTACAGGACGATCACCGCGAGGGTCAGGCCGACGAGCGCGGTGATCAGCCGGTCACGCATCCGGCGGGCCGTCCTCGAGCCGGAAGCCGATGCCGCGCACGGTGACGATCTGGGCCGGTGCCCCGGAGTCGGCCAGTTTGTGCCGCAGCCGGGCCACGGTGACGTCGAGGGTCTTGGTGGAGCCGAACCAGTTCTCGTCCCACACCCGGTCCATGAGGTGCTCCCGCGTGACCACGTCACCGCGGACGCCGTCCAGCTCGGCCAGGACATCGAACTCCTTGGCGGTGACCGGCAGGACCGTGTCGGCCACGAAGGCCTGCCGGGACCGCGGGTCCACCCGCAGTCCCGGGGCGGTGTGCGGCTGCGGCACGGGTGCGCTGGACGGGCCGCTCTGCCGGCGCAGCAGCGCCCGGACGCGGGCCAGCAGCTCGGCCAGGCTGAAGGGCTTGGCCATGTAGTCGTCGGCGCCCACGTCGAGGCCGACCACCCGGTCGATCTCCGAGCCGCGGGCGGTGAGGATGAGCACGGCCCCGGTGTAGCCGTCCTCGCGGGCCTGCCGGCACACGTCCAGCCCGTCCCCGTCCGGCAGCCCGAGGTCGAGGACCACCAGCGGGAACCGCCCGGTGGCGGCGCTCGCGAGGGCGGCCTGACCGGTGCTCACCCGCTCCACGGCGTACTGCTCCCGCTCGAGGGCGCGGGTCAGGGGGAGGGCGATGCCGTCGTCGTCCTCCACCAGGAGGATGCTGGGGGCCATTGCAAAAGCATATCCATTGTCATGGACCTTGGGCGTGTCCTGCGTCATGTTTCGACCGCAGGGTCAGCAGGACGACGACGGCGCCGAGCGCCGCCACGGCGCCCGCCACCATGGGAGCGGTCCGGGCGGCCGAGCGTCCGAGCCCGGGCAGGCCCAGCGCCACCAGCACCCCCTCCCCGAGCAAGGTCAGCGCCGCCAGGAGCACCAGGGTGAAGCGGGACGCGAAGCAGCCGCGGAGCCGGAGGCACACGGTGGCCGCGGCGCCCAGACCGGCCCCGGCGAGGAGCAGCACGCTCAGGTACGCGGCCTCCTCCCGGATCAGCACCGCCTGGGCGGTCAGGACGGCGGCGAGCAGCGCCGCGGCCGGCACGGCCGCCCGGACTCGGGTGGGCCTGGGCATCAGAACTCCCGGTCCAGGGCACCGGTCTCGGTGACCGGGCTGGTCGAGCACGGCTTGCCGGCGAGGTCCACGACCGCCGCCGAGGGCGTCCAGACCATGGACGCCGCCGTGGACGTCGTCCGCAGCTGGCCGGCGCCGCCGGTGGCCGCCCCCAGGGTGACGGTGATCGTGCTGCGCGGCACACCGTTGACCACCGCCGTGCTCTTGGTCATGGTGGCCTCGAACGTGGCCGTCCGGCCGCTGCGGATGTACGTCTGGCGCAGGTTCACCGGGCCCAGGTTCACGGCCCCGCCGGTGCGGCCGACCGTGAGGACCGACCCGTTGGTGGTGCCGTTGAGGGTCACCACCACGGGCAGGGCCTGCGTGCCGTCCCAGCCGGGGGCGACCGAGGACGGGGCGACCTGTCCCGTGTACGTGTAGGTGATGCTGTCCCGGGCGTCGAGCCGGCCGATCGTGGTGCCGCCGTTGGCGGTCTGCACGTCGGCGCCGCGCAGCGGGGCGTTGTCCACGTGCCGTCCGGCCACGACCGCGGAGGTGGTCACCTTGCCGCTGCCGTCCGTGAGCACGGCGCGCAGGTCGTAGGCGCCGTCGGCCACCGCGGTCGTCGTCCAGTCGCAGGTGTACGGGCCGGTGGTGTCGGAGCAGATGGTGGTGAAGGTGCTGCCGCCGGTCGGCGCGTACTGGATCTGCACGGACTGGATGCCCGCGGTGGAGTTGGCGACGGCCGTCAGCGTCTCGACGCCGCTGAGATACGCTCCCGGGTCCTCGAGCGAGACGGAGGAGACGGTGTTGTCCACGGTCCGGTTGTTCACCGCGCCGGATGTCGTGGTGTTGCCGGCGGCGTCGGTGGCGACCGCCCGGAAGCTGTAGGTGCCGTTGCCCAGTCGCGTGGTGTCGTAGCGGCAGCTGTAGGGCTCCTCGGCGACCACGCACAGCTGCTGATAGACGGTGCTGCCGGTGGGGGCGTACTGCAGGACGACCTGGGCGATTCCGGAGTGCGGGTCCGTGGCCGTCGCGGCGAAGGTGCGGGTGCCGCTGAGCGGTGAGCCGGGGTCGGTCATGGTGACCGCCGGGGCGGTGTTGTCGACCAGGACGTCCGCCCGGGTCGCGGAGTAGCTGGTCGTGGTGCTGTTCCCGGTGCCGGACACCGCGACCGCCCGCAGGTCGTAGTCACCGCTGGACACGGTCGTGGTGCTCCACGAGCAGGAGTACTGCCCGGTCTGCGCGGTGCACGCCGTGGTCCACTTGGCGCCGGCCACGCCGATCGCGAAGTACTCGAAGCGCACGGCGGGAGCGGCGGTGCCGGAGTGGAGGACCGTGGCGGTGAGCTGCGCCGAGCCGCGCAGCACGTCCCCGGGGTCGGCGAGGAACACGGTGGAGGAGTTGGCCACGATCGTGCTGACGCTGGACGAGACGGTGCTGTAGCCGGCCCTGTCCGTGGCGACGGCCCGGAGCGCGTAGGAGCCGTCCGGCACGGTCGTGGTGCTCCAGGTGCAGCTGAAGGGCGTGGCGGTGAGCCGGCAGACGCTCTGCCACGTCCCGCCGGCGGCGGGCTGGACCTGGATCTCCACGACGGCGATCCCGGACTCGGCGTCCGCGGCGGACGCGGTGAGGACGACCGAGCCCGTCACGGTCGCCCCCGGAGAGGTCAGGGACGTGGTGGGCGGGGTCCAGTCCGCGGCGGCCCGGACGGTGCTCTGCGGATTGGCCGTGCGGCTCGTGAAGGACGCGGAGGAGAACTCGGCGGTGCCGCTGAGGCCCAGGAGCAGACCGAGCACGACGACGAGCACGGCGGTCGCGGCGGTTCGTGCGGTCATGGCGATCAGTGGCTCCCGGAGCGTGGGTCGAGGTCTGGGTGGTCGGTTCCCACGCTAGAGAGCCGGTGGCAACAGCCGGGGAACAGAGGCGGCTCGCAGCCCCACAGTTCGGCAACACCTCCGCGGCACGTCGTGCCGCGCCGTCGCGGGTCAGACCGCAGCGGCAGGGCTCCGGCGCGGGGCAGCGCGCCTCGGCGGGCCCTCGGGGCGTCTCCGCGCCGTGGCGGCACGCGGCTGCGGGGTTTCGGCGCGGCTCCGGGGCCGGCGCAGGACCTGCACGACCTCGACCGCGCAGCGGAGGGCGATGAGCCCGGCCGGCACACCGATGACGAGCTGCCGGACCTGCGGGTCGGACAGGGCGATGAACGCCCAGCCGAGGTGGGGGACGGCGTGGTCCAGGCGGGCCTGGGTGGGGCCGGGCAGCTGGAAGGTCCACGGGTCGGGGGCGTCGTTGGCGTCGCCCTGGGTGCGGAACACGGGTCCGGTCTCCGAGGCCTCGACGGCCAGGATGCGGTGGGTGACCAGCTCGGTGAGCCCGGAGTCCGGCGGGGGCAGGTAGGTGATGACATCGCCGACGGCCAGGTCCGCCACCGGCACCGCGCTCTCGATGGCCAGGGTGCCCTTCTCGAAGGTCCCGGACATCGACGCGCCGGTGATGACGTAGCGCTCGTAGCCCAGCGCGCCGGGCACGAGCATGGCCAGCGCCAGGGTCAGCACCACGAGCGCCGCCAGGTTCAGCAGCACCCGGGAGGCGGTCCGGGTCACGATCCGCACAGCGCGCACGGCGTCCTCCTGCTGCGGGCGCACGCCCGCGGTCGTGTCGAGCAGGGACGGCGGGGCCGGCC
>NZ_JBHVDI010000136.1:0-6809 GCF_042802875.1 Kocuria sp. NPDC057446
GTCGCTGAGGCGACCGGGCCTTCCTATTCTCTGGCCTCAACTACGAACAATCTGCGGCACTGATCCAAATCCGCTGATCTGTGATTGGGCTTCTTGGTATTACCGGCAACTCAACCAGGTCCTCGATGTCATCCCGCGCGTGAGAATGTGACCGGAAAAGCAAACCCTCGCCTATGTCCAAGGCCGCACCCATGAAGAAAAAACGAACCACGAAATCCGTCGGTGTCTCAAAAGGATCATCGCCCGACAAATCTACCGGACACTGCAGCGGCTCATGTCTTGTCAGCGGACATAGAAGGGTCGAACGCCGCGTCGTCCGCGGGATCTACTGCGTCATGGAAGCCGCCACCCGCCCGGACACCCCTTTACAAACATGGGAGCGTCCGATGACCTGCTACGCAAGTACTTGCCAAGGGGCACTGACCTGTCGATTCACGCCCCGGAGCACCTGCAGACGGTCGCTCATCAGCTCAACCATGAGCCCCGATCAGTGCCCGGTGGCTGGTCGCCGGTAGAGCTCTTCTCTGCCGTGCGACCCATCCCGGAACATCCACTGTTGCGACCATGACGAGAATGCACCCTGTCCCTGACCCACAGAAGGGCTCAAGGTCCGTGGTGCGAACACCGAGGAACGAAGCACCGTCGACACCAGAGCCTTGCGGTTGTCACAGTGCGGAACGCACGTGTGTCGACGCCGGGCGTACGGGGGCATGTGTCGATGTGCATGGAGTGGTCTCCCCACTCAGTCACGTTCCGAGCGTCCCATCTATGCAGCGGCACCACATCGCTCTAGGATTCTCCCACTGACCAGTGGGGGATCCATGGGCAACGAGCAAAACGCTTCTCGACCGCATGAAAAGCAGCGGCGTCTTTACCTGTCGACCTCCCGCAAGGACGGTGAGACACTCCAACCCCTGCTCAAGGGAATTGCGCTCATAGGCCATGACGTGTGGAACGGCGAAGAGATTTGGGCCGATTTGCCTCGGTGGGGTGAAGTCCTTCGGAGTATTCGTGAGTGTGACGCGATGGTTGTGGCTCTTTCGCCGCATCTGGTCTCGTCAGATGCCGCTGCTCGTGAACGTTGGTATGCGCAAAGACTTGGCAAACCTATCGTCCCCGTGATGGTGGCCGAAATGGAGGTCATGGATCTGCCCTCGGAGTTTGCCGGACTGCAGATCCTGGATCTGACCAACAATCCTCTGGCGCTGATCCAACTGGACAAAGCTCTCTCCGAGATGCCGCCCGCTCCGCCGCTGCCCACACCACTTCCCTCACCGCCGGAGGCGCCAATCAGTTACCTCCTGGAGTTGGGGCACAGAATACGCCAACCACGACTGTCCTACGAGCAGCAGGTTGACCTCGTGAACACGGTGCGGAGTCTGTCGGGCGATCTTGAGAACAGCAAGGAGGCTCGGAGGCTGCTCATGACTTTCTCCGAGCGGAGCGATTTGGACCCCCGAGTGAAAGATGAGATCGATACTATTCTCGATCGAACGCACAATGATCCTCCACTTTTCGAACCCCACGCGGTTGCCGGCACCGGGGCGCCCGCCCTCGTCGAAGACCTTCAGGATGGCGAAGGCCTTGCGGACCATGTCGGCTTCGTGCCGGACGCACCCTCGTCAATAGATCTGTTAAATCGGCAAGCCCTGGCGAGAGCAATAGTGAAAAAGTTGAAGGCCGTGCACGCGGGAAGGTCGGAGACCTCCTTCCTGATCCAAATCGACGGTCCTTGGGGCAGTGGAAAGAGCACCCTGATCAGCCTGGTGCGCAAGGAGCTGGAGCAGGCATGGTTGACAGTTCCGTTCAACGCATGGAGGGAGGAGGGCATCGGTCCCCCGTGGTGGTCACTACTCACAAGCCTGAGAAACGCGTACGTCGAGCACACTCCCTGGTGGAAAAGAATAGGAGTGCGTTTTCTGGAGATCGCGCATCGTACGCGCACCAGCGGCGCACCGTATGCGCTCGCATTGGTTTTCCTCCTCGCGATGAGTATTGCCATCTACAATTTGTTCGAACGGCCCAGACTCAACGTGCAGGACATTGCGGAATTGGGCAAGGCGGTCAGCGTCCTGGTGGCTGCCGGAACCACTCTGTGGCTCGGCTCCCTCCTGGCGAGCCGCTTTCTTCTCTGGGACTCCGCCCGTGGGGCCCGACTGTTCGAGCAGTCGGACGGAGATCCCATGCAGAACGTGTCCGAGCACTTCTCGTGGATCATGCGACGCACCAGAAGGCCGATTGTCTTTTTCATCGACGATCTCGATCGGTGCAAACATTCGTACGTCGTGGACCTGCTGGAAGCGGTGCAGACCCTGATGAGAGACCCGTTGCGGTCCGAGGCGCCCTTTTCCTCCGACAGAACAGGACGCCGGCATCCATCGGTCTACTTGATTGTCGCCGCGGACGGCGCCTGGATACGGAAGAGTTATGAGAAGGTTTTCGAAGACTTCAGTGGAAGCGTTGCCGAGCCCGGCCGCCCACTGGGGTACCTCTTCACCGACAAACTGTTCCAGCTTCGCGTGTCAATGCCGAGCGTGGACCCGTCCTATGGGAAGAAGTACCTCCAAGCATTGTTGCGGGGAAAGGTTCAGGATTCTCCGCGAACGGCCGAGATCGCCAAGGCAGTGAGGACCGTCAGTCATTACCTGGACACGACCACCTCCTCGGCCGAGATTACAACCATCTATAAGAGCACTCCGCTCGAGGTGCGGCCCCATCTCGTGGAGAAGGTTGTCGACAGATTGACCGAACCGGAGGTGCAAAAAGGGATCGAGCACAGCCTCGAGCGGTTCTCCGCCCTTCTGAGCTTCAATCCTCGCACGACAAAGCGTTTTATCAATACGTATTCGATGCTGCAAACAGTCACTATTCTCGAAGGTCATGTCGTGGACCCTGACACCCTGGCCCTGTGGACGATCATCGAGACTCGATGGCCGGGACTGGCGGATGCTCTTCGAAAGGAGCCGGACTTGATATCACCTACCGAGCCGGCGTCGGAAACACATGTCACAGACAACGCGTTTCTCGATCTGCTGGGGAGCAAAGCCGTGCAGGAGGTCATAAACTTTCGTCACGGAGGTCCGCTGACGGCAGAAGGTGTTCGCAAGTGCTGCGGTAGGCACACTGGATTGCCTGGCTCATGAATTATTTTTGGCGCACCGATTGCGCGGATATGTGACCCTTCACAAATGAGCATGGGTAGGTGTCTTTCTCCACGGCCGGTGTCCGCCGGCGGCGAGCAGGGCGCGTAGGCGATAGTTCTCGAGTTTCCGGAAGCCGCTGGCGACCCTGCGCATCGTCTCGATCACCCCGGTCACGGGCTCGGTGGGGCTGCTCGACCTTACACCTGGTCTCATAACTCGGTTGCCGGGTTCAGACAGCGGAGGTTGAAGAGGGTGACGGCAAGCAGCAGCAACGGGGACAGAGTCGCCTTGGTGCGGTCGTAGCGGATGCCGAGGCGCTTGTAGCGCAGGACCCAGGAGATGGTGCGCTCCACGACCCAGCGGTGCCGGTCGAGGTGGTTCGTGTCCTCGATGCCGCGCCGGGCGATGCGGTCCTTGATACCGCGACGGTGGAGGTAGCGGCGGCAGCGGGGATAGTCGTAGCCCTTGTCCGCGTGCAGCTTCTCCGGACGGCGCCGTGGTTGCCCCGGGCGGCCTCGTCGGGGGCGCACCCCGGGGGTGGTTCCAGGAGTGGTTGGAGAGACGGCTGTCATGGGTGTTGGCCGCCGAGACGAGCACGTGCAGCGGCAGGCCGTTGCTGTCGGTGAGCAGGTGGTACTTCGTGCCTGCCTTCCCGCGGTCAGTGGGGTTCGGGCCGGTCAGCTCGCCTCCCGTTTGGCCCGTACGGACATCGAGCCGATGCTGGCCGAAGGACCAGTCGAGGATCTCCTCCTCTTCAGAGCTCCTCGAGCACGGCCCGGTGGAGCTGCTCCCACACCCCGGCTTCCTGCCAGTGGCGCAGCCCGCGCCAAGCGGTGTGCCCGGACCCGCAGCCCAGTTCCACAGGCAGGTCCCGCCACCGGCAACCGGTGTGCAGCACGAAGAGGATCCGCTCCAGGGCTGCACGGTCGTCGATCCGCGGCCGCCCACCGGGACCCCGCGGTGGTGGCGCTTCCGGAATCAGCGGAGCGATCAGCTCCCACAGCCGGTCATCGACCATCCACTGATGCTTCCTCGTGGCCATGCAGGCATGGTCAGCCCTTCGGGCGAGGGCGAGCAACGACCGACCAGGTTTTGATTCCAGGTGTAACGCGCTGCTGAGCCAACGGGAGACGGCTCCGCGCCACGTCACCCTCTCACCGTCAAGAATCGGGGCCATCGTCGCCGGCGCCCTCATACTCACCACCCTCGAGAGAGGAACCCGGTGAGAAAACCTCACCGTACGAGAGGCGGATCTGATCGGGGCCGATCGGCTCCTCCTCGAGTTCGACGTCCGCTTGGTGTCCCTGGTCATCGGATTCTCTTCTATCGACTGGACACTGGACATGCGCTTGCTCCGATGCATGCTCAGCGCCGCCCGGGGAACGGCGGCGGCAGAAGGCCGGGCACAGCACGTCATTCATACCTTTCGGCGCAGGGAGTCGGCGACCTCGTCGAAGACTTCTCGGTGTTCGTCGAACACCTTCACGGGGGCGAAGAACACGAGAAACCCGGCCGGGTCGGTCTCCACGACGAAAACTCGGACCTGCAGCGTGACGGTGTCTGACAGGGGGATCGTCCCCTCCATGCGCTGGCCCTCGACATCCCCCACGGTGGCCTCGCCCTGGTCCCTGAGTGTCGCGTCACCGCCGGGCAGAAGTGCTTCGGCAGTGACGAGGTTGGCAGATGCAGATTGACCGCTCCGGCCTGCACCACCGTGGTAGACGGCGACCCCGACCACGCTGGATGGATCCTCGGCGATCTGCTCCGCGGCAAGAGCAGGAGCGCCTGGTTGATCGGCGAAAAGTGCTGTGAGGTCGTACTCGGACAACACGCTGACGGTGCTGACACCTGTCCCGCTGGTGTGATGCCCCCAGTTGTGCGGGACATTGAGTGTGAAGGGGACGCCTTCAGCTCGGAATAGCACAGGCTTGTTCCACGGGAGCATCGGCGAGAACAGCAGGCCGGCAGCGCAGAGAAGGACGACCACAGCACCCAGTGCGATCAGCCACCTGGCACGTCTCCGCCGAGGGGCTTCTTCCCAGCGCCTGGACCCAGTGCGTCGATGGGCGGGGCCAGCGGCCCGCGAGGGGTCGGTATGCCGTCCCGAGGCGCGGAAAAACCTTGCAGCGGCCGAGGCGTCGTCGGTTCCCTCATCGTCCGGTAGGGCGGCAACAGGTCCAATCTCGATGTTCGCATGGTCCGTTGGGGACGCCCACGGTGGTGGACCGCCGGTGAACGCCTCTTCGGACATCATCGCCACGAGCGCACCGCACGTGGGTGGTCGGTCGTCGCGTTGTTTGGCCATGCCGGCGACGATGGCGAGTTCGACGCTGATGGGGATGTCCGGTCGTTCCCTGGACAGGCGTGGTGGCTCCTCGGCCACGTGCGCCCACAGCTGCGCGGAGTCGTCGTCGTGCTCGAACGGCGGGTGGCCGGTGAACAGCGTGTACGCCAGACACGCCAAGGCATACACATCCACCCGGCCATCGACATCCTCACCACGAATCTGCTCGGGTGCGACGTAGTCCAGGGTGCCGAGGAAGTGACCTGCCGTCGTGACTCCGGTGGCGGAAGTGGTGCGCTTGGTGAGGCCGAAATCGGTGAGGTAGACGTGCCGGTGACCGTCCACTCGATCCTCGGAGAGCAGGACGTTGCCGGGCTTGACGTCTCGATGGACGAGTCCGGCCACGTGCGCGGCATCAAGGGCATCGGCGACTTCCGACAGGATCCGCAACGCCTCGGTGAGCGACAGCGGGCCTCGGACGTCGATCTCCGCTTTCAGATCCGTGCCGCGCACGTAGCGCATGGCTATGTACAGCAGTCCCGACCACTCCCCAGCGCCGTAGATCGGCAAGATGTTGGGGTGGTCGACGGAGGCGGCAAGCTTTGATTCACGGATGAACCGCTGTCGGAACTTCTCGTTGGCCGAAAGCTCAGGGGCGAGAAGCTTGAGGGCGACGGGGCGGTTGAGCTGGATGTCGAACGCCCGGTAGACGACGCCCATGCCGCCGCGGGCAATCAGCGACTGGATCCGGTAACCCGCGATCTCGGTCTCGGGATCAAGGTAGTCCTGCCGGCGCTCCACGGCTCAGCCAACCGGATGACCGCAGTAGGCACAGAAGCGAGCTGCCTGCGACAACGACCGGCCGCACTGGGTGCAGAACGCCGGGATGAATCCGCCGCCGGCACGGGGTGGTACGTGGCCCGCTACGTCTCCCTCCTTGCCGTTCGACGTCGGGGTCGCCTGCACATCCGCATCCGGAGCCGATGGTGCTTCCCCTGGAGGCGAGGTGGAGTGCGGCTCGCCTGGCACGTGGTACTCAGCGGACCGCGTCCAGGTGGTCGACTCCGACCGCTCGCGCCTATTCGGTGCTCGGCCGCCTGTCTGCTCACTCTCCATCCCTGCCGCTGCCGACCGCGCAGGCATCTCCTCGCTGCCGCTGGGCTGGTCGTTCGAGGCCTGGATCACCGACGACGCCGCCACGGCAGAGGTAGATGCCCGGCGATCGCCGGTTGCCGCGGCGCTGTTGCTGCCGGTGGGGCCTGGTCCGGAGCGGGGCGGGGGGTTTCCGGTTGCCGCGGCGCTGTTGCTGCCGGTGGGGCCTGGTCCGGAGCGGGGCGGGGGGTTTCCGGTTGCCGCGGCGCTGTTGCTGCCGGTGGGGCCTG
>NZ_JBHVDI010000136.1:6905-10783 GCF_042802875.1 Kocuria sp. NPDC057446
CGTGGTCCGGAGCGGGGCGGGGGGTTTCCGGTTGCCGCGGCGCTGTTGCCGCCGGTGGGGCCTGGCCCGGAGCGGCCCCGGCGACGCATGACAATGGTGACGACGATGCCCGCGAGGAGCAGGATTCCGGCGAGGACGGGCAGGAAAGCGGCTCGCAGTGAACCCTGCGGGCCCCTGTCCGCAGTGCCCCCTTCAGGATTATTGATCGCCTGCTCGTCCGCCATGGCCCGGGCCTGATCGAGGTGACCTCTAGCATGGGCGGATTCGTAGTAGGTCAGTGCCTCTTCGAGAGCGCTTACTGATCCGTCCAGATTACCGGCCGAGAGGTGGTCGATACCCCTACGGAACACGGCATCGAATTTCGATGACGACGCCTCTACGCCCTCCTCCTCCATCGCTGCTTGGATGTCCGCGGCCGGCACGAACGTCGCCGATCCGTCCTGCTCGAGAGGCCCTGCAAGACCGATGATTTGACCGGTCGTCCGATCGACGACCGGGCCTCCGGAGACGCCGGCGTCCAACGGTGGGGCCAGTTCATCCGGTGATTCAATGCGGCCGGCCACCATGTCCACCGACGACGGGATCTCCGCAGGGCCGGCCTCGGTCGTCGGCCTTTCGGTGAAGCCGAAGAGCGCAGTTTCCGCGTCGGGCACCGCCTCGGACTCGGCGAGCTGGGCGGTAGGCGCTCCACCACCGCCGCTGATCCGCAGTAGCGCCACGTCTCCGGGATCGGACGGGGCGTTGAGCAGTTCGGCATTCACGCCACCGGACTCGGCGGTATAGGTGCGAACGTGGTATTGCGGGACGTGGAAAAGGATGCAGTGCGTCACCTGGTCGTAGCAGTGCTGCAGGTGCGGTGCCCAGTAGGAATCCGTCGTGTAGCCCCGGCGGGCCGGATCGCCGTCGTTTCCGAGGATTGGGACACGCATCTCTGTGGCGAAGAGCTCGTTACCGGCATACACGGCCACTGCGTCCTCGTCCACGTCAAGGTTCTCCCAGGTCGTGGCCACGATACCGTCCGCGGAGGTCATCACACCGGTGGCGGCCCCCAGGGGCACGGTGGACCGGCCGCGGTCGATCTCTACCTCACCGGTGGTGTGGTCAACGTGGGCGATCTCGGCGACCGCACGGAGTTCGATCCGCACGAGCGCGGCCTTGGTGCCTTCCGTGCTGCTGTAGAGCCTGTCCGAGGGGGATGGGGCGGGAGCGACTGCCCCTGTCAGAGTCATCGCGGCGACTATGCCCAGGGGAATGGGGAGGCGAATAGAGTTCCTCGCGACCTCGCGGAGCCTGTCCGTGGGAAAATGCGTCATTGCAGGCGTCCCCTTCCAGATGCGTCAATAAGTCCCCGAAGCGACCCGCATCGGGGAAGAGAAAAGCACGTATCGCGGTGGTGGTGTTGCTTTTGCGAAATCAGGGGCGGCGATGAAACGACCGGTCACGGGACGTACTGAGGAATATCCATCACCCAGGACCCCGAGGACGCGTTGCACGGCCCTGCAAACCCTCACCGGCCATCGGCTCACGCACCGCGGGGAAGGAGTCACAGCGACCCCCGCAACAGGGCGTCGCTCACTGGGTAGCCGGCTCAGGTCATCCAAGAGGTCAACAGACGCTCGCACCCCAATCCATGTCGGCGGGCCGCCGATCATTAGGAATCCACCGTCCACTGGCGACGGACGCTCGATGTGGGCGTACATCTCCGTGGGCGCAGCCCTGGAGGCGATTAGGGACACCGCGAGGTCCGCCGGCTGGAACAATCATGATCCATGATGTAACTGTAGACATGAACGAGAGGCAGCTGACAGCCCAGTTGACTCTGTGACTGTGATTTTTCACCGATCCCTTTTCTGTCAGCACCTGATATGTAGAGACTCTCTGTCAAGAGGGCAGGGGAAGGACCCCGGGAATCACTAGATTCCCGGGGTCCTTCTTTGTGGGGCACCGGGTGGGTGCGGGGTGCGGTAAGCGGGTGCTGTGACGTTGTTCGCGACGCGTAGTCTGATGGGACTGCCCCGGCTTCCGTTGACTCTCGGGTCTGTTGGTTTCCAAGCCGCATCGAGACCGCGATCGATGGTGTCAGACTCGGTTCTCGCCAGCGGTGTGCCGTGCCCGGGCACCTCATGGGCGATGTAGCGGGATCAAGACGTCAATTTCTCGGTGTGGCCGGCCGTCGCTGCGCCGATCAGGGAGCGTCGAACCAGTCGCTGTCGGTGACCGGAAAGACGCGCCTTGGTGAAGTGACCCCGTCAGGCGGATGCCTCTTTCTGTGTCACGAGCTGCTGCTCTTAGTCGGTGGGGCTAAGGTTACCCAGCCGGGAGTGGCCTCGGCGAGGGTTGTAGGAGCCTTCGAGGTAGGAGAAGACCTCCATCTCCAGCTCATGTCTCGTCGGCCAGGAGCGGCGGTGGACGAGCTCGGTCTTCAGGGTGGCGAAGAACGTCTCGGCCATCGCATTATCAGAGGCCGACCCCGCCCGGCCCATCGAGGCCAGAATGCCCGAGGTGCGCAATGTCCGGCCGAAGTCGTAAGCCGTGTACTGGGCGGATTCAACCGGTCGTCGCAACAGCCTGACTGATAAGGAGTTGCGACGATGGGTGTTTCGTCACCACGAAAGCGAAGTCGGCAGTATAAGGCGGCCGAGAGGGCCGAGTTATTCCGGCGTCTGGACCGCGGTGGCACGATTCGGGCGGTCGCGGCCGAGCTGGGGCTGAGCCCTGACACTTGTTACCGGTGGCGTCACGAGTCGGGGACCTCCACCGCCCGCGGGGTTGCTCGGACGTACACGGTCCAGGACAAGGCGGAGTTCTTCCGTCGGCTGGCGCTGAATCCGAACGTCTCGGCGGTGGCCCGGGAACTCGGCTTCGTGCGCGTGACCTGCTACAAGTGGGCCCATCAAGCCGGCATCTTCACCGGCAAGGACGTCACCCCCTAGCGTGAGGAGCTCCTGCGACTGCGCGCCGAAGGCCTCGGTCGCGCCCAGGCCGCTGCCTGCGTGGGTGTGGACAAGCGCCGCGCCCAGGACTGGGACAAGGGCATCCGGCAGTTCTACGGCGGCCGGGTCTATCCCGACGGTCGGGTGGTGCGGTACGGGCAGGCCGAAATACTGGCGAACGTGAAGACACCGGACACCGCGTACACGCGAGGGGTCCCGGATGGCCTGCAACGGCTCGAGCGCCCGATCAGTGACCGGTATCTCAGCCTCGAAGAGCGGGAGCAGATCCATGACCTGCACGTTCGCGGAGACTCGAAACGGGCCATCGCCCGGGCTCTGAGTCGGGCGCCATCGACGATCGGGCGGGAGTCGACCCGCAATACCGCCACCGCCGCCGGGTACCTTCCCTATGCTGCTCACCGTCTGGCCGTGGCCCGCCGGCCGCGGCCAGGACAAGGAAAGCTGCAGGTCCTGGCGGTGCTGCGCGGCTACGTTGCCACGGGCCTGGATCAGAAGTGGTCGCCGGAGCAGATCAGTCACCGGATGGTTGCCGACTTCCCGGCCGATCCCCGGATGCGGGTCTGTACGGCGACGATCTACCAAGCAATCTACGCCCCCGACCGAACCGGGCTGACGCGTGCGGCGGCGCCGGTGCTGCGCTGCCGGCGGGCCGCCCGCAGGCCACGGCGCGACCCGGCCCGACGCAGAAGCCGGATCGTGGAGCCGACGGTCCCGATCACCGACCGCCCCGCCGAAGCCGAGGATCGCACCGTGCCCGGGCACTGGGAATCTCAATGCTGTTGTCAATCAGCCAGGAGCGCTGGGGCCGGGGCCGGTTCTCGGTATGCGGTGTGGTCGCGGAGCATGGCCCAGATGACGTTGAGACGGCGACGTGCGAGGGCAATGAGCGCTTGTTTGTGTGACTTGCCCTCGCCCCTTTTCCGG
>NZ_JBHVDI010000137.1:0-10593 GCF_042802875.1 Kocuria sp. NPDC057446
GCACGCCGCCGTGCGGGGCGGAAGCGCGGGCGGCGGCGCGCGGGCGGCGGCGCCGTGCTCAGCCCAGGAGCCGGGCGGCGCCGAGGAAGCCCACGGCGTCCAGGAGGAAGTGCGCGAGGACCAGGGGCATCACCCGGCCGGTGCGCCGGTAGAGCTCCGCGAAGACGAGGCCCATCACCACGTTGCCGAGGAACGGCCCGATCCCCTGGTACAGGTGGTAGCTGCCGCGGAACAGGGCCGTGACCACCAGCACCACGGGCCAGCTCCACCCGATGCGGGTCAGCCGGTCGGTGAGGAACGCGACCACCACGACCTCTTCGAGCAGGGCGTGGCGCACGGCCGAGAGCAGCAGCACGGGCACCGTCCACCAGTGCTGGGCCAGACCGGACGTGGTCACCTCCGCGGTGACGCCCAGGGCCCGGCCGGCGCCGTACAGCACGAGCGTGCCCAGCCCCATGAGCAGGAAGAGCACGGTGCCCAGGCCCAGGTCCGGGAGGGGCATGCGGGTGTCGAGGCCGATCCGGCGCCGGACCGTGCCGAGGGCGCCGGCGGAGCCGGCGAGCAGGTAGAGGGCGAGCAGGACCGGCACGAGGTCCAGGGCGATGCCCGTGAGCTGGCGCAGCAGGTCGAAGAGGGGCTGCCGGCTCAGCGGCGGGTTCATGGTGGCCTGCGCCTCGGACAGCGGGCCGCGCGCGAGGTGCTCCGCGAGGGAGAGCACCGCGTAGAGGGCCGAGGCGCCCAGGGACACCCCCAGCACCAGGAGCACCTGCACCCACAGGTCGGCGCGGGTGGATCCGAAGGCGGGCGGGCGCGGGGCCAGGTGGGCGGGGGTGCTCATGCGGCCATTCTGGCACCGGCGCCCGGCCCCGTCCGGGCACCCGGCGGCGGGCGGTCCCCAGGGCGGACCCGCACCGGCCGCCGACCGGGCGTCCCTCCGGGCTGCTCGCCGGGGCGTCTTCCCTAGGATGGGAGCCATGACAGTCCTTCCCCCGCAGATCCGTCAGCAGCCCGTCGAGCGCGCCTTCCACGGCCACGTGTTCTCCGACCCGTACGAGTGGATGCGGGACAAGGACTCCCCCGAGGTGCTGGCCCACCTCGCCGCGGAGAACGAGTACGCGGAGTCCTCCACCGCCCACCTGGCAGGGCTGCGGGAGACGATCTTCGGGGAGATCAAGGGCCGCACCCGGGAGACGGACCTGTCCGTGCCCAGCCGGCGCGGCGGCTGGTGGTACTTCGCCCGCACGGTGGAGGGCGGCGCGCACCAGGTGTTCTGCCGGGTCCCGGCCGTGACCACCGGCGACGTCCTGGCGGACTGGACGCCGCCCGTCGTCGAGCCGGGCGTGCCCATGACCGGGGAGCAGGTGCTCCTCGACGCCAACGCGGAGGCCGCGAAGCACGAGTTCTACTCCCTCGGGAGCTTCGACGTCTCGGAGGACGGGGAGCTGCTGGCCTGGGCCGAGGACGTCACCGGCGACGAGCGCTTCACCCTGCGGGTCCGGGACCTCACCACGGGCGCCCTGCTCGCCGACGAGATCCCCGGGACGTTCTACGGGTCCTTCCTCACCCCGGACGCCCGCGCCGTGTACTACACCGTGGTGGACGAGTCCTGGCGCCCCCACCAGCTGCGCCGGCACGAGCTGGGCACCCCGGTGGCCGAGGACGTCGTCGTGCACGAGGAGGCCGACCCCGGTCTGTGGCTCGGGGCGGGCCTGTCCGCGGACCGCCGCTGGATCGTGGTGGAGGCGATGTGCTCCGAGTTCTCCGAGCAGCTGATCCAGCCGGTCGCGGACCCGGCGACGCCGCTGCGGGTGGTGCTGCCCCGCACGGACCGGGTGCTCTACGAGGCGGAGCCCCTGCTGCTGGACGGGCGCGAGCAGATCCTGCTGACCCACGACCACCAGGCCCCGAACTCCCGGATCTCCCTCATGGACCCCGCCGACCTCGGCCGCCCGGTCGCGGAGGTGGCCCTGCGCGACGTCGTGCCGGCCTCCGCCACCGTCCGCGTCAACGGCTGCGCCGTGACGGCCACCCACCTGGTGGTCTCCGTCCGGGCGGACACCACGCTGCGGGTCCGGCTGCTGCCGCTCGCCGGGCTGGGCACGGCGTCCCAGGCCGAGCCCGTGGAGCCGGCGTTCGCCGAGGAGCTCTACACCGCGAGCGTCTCCGCCGCGGAGCACGACGCCCCCGTCGTGCGGCTGTCCTACACCTCCTTCACGACGCCCCCGCGCGTCTACGACGTCTTCGTGGCCGGCGCCACCGGGGACGACGACGCGCTGCCCGCCGCGCCGCTGCTGCGGCGCGAGGCCACGGTGCTCGGCGGCTACGACCCCGCCGACTACGCCGTGGAGCGGGGCTGGGCCACCGCGGCCGACGGCACCCGCATCCCCGTCTCCCTGGTCCGCCGGGCGGACCTCGACCCCGCCGTGCCGGCGCCGGTGCTGCAGTACGCCTACGGCTCCTACGAGCACAGCACCGACCCCGCGTTCTCGGTCTCGCGGCTGTCCCTGCTGGACCGCGGGGTGGTCTGGGCCGTGGCGCACGTGCGCGGCGGCGGGGAGCTCGGCCGCACCTGGTACGAGCACGGCAAGAAGCTGCACAAGACCAACACCTTCACCGACTACGTGGCGGTCACCGAGCACCTCGCGGCCCGGCCGGACGTCGACGAGCGGCGGATCCTGGTGATGGGCGGCTCCGCCGGCGGCCTGCTGGTGGGCGCGGTGCTCAACCTCGCCCCCGAGCGGTACTGCGGCGCGCTCGCGGCCGTGCCGTTCGTGGACCCGCTGACCTCGATCCTCGATCCCACGCTGCCGCTCACCGCCCTGGAGTGGGAGGAGTGGGGCAACCCCATCGAGGACGCCCACGTCTACCGGTACATGCGCGACTACTCCCCCTACGAGAACGTCCGCGCCCTGCCCTATCCGCCGGTGCTCGCCGTGACGAGCCTCAACGACACCCGGGTGCTCTACGTGGAGCCCGCCAAGTGGGTGGCCGCACTGCGGGAGGTCTCGACCTCCGGCGAGCCGGTGCTGCTGCGCTGCGAGATGGCCGGGGGCCACGGCGGCGCCTCGGGCCGCTACTCGCAGTGGAAGGACACGGCGTGGGAGTACGCCTGGGTGCTGGACCGGATGGGCCTCCCCGGCTCCTGAACCCTCAGCCTCCTGCGCGGCCCGGCGCGCTCCACTCGACGCGGACGGTCGTCGGTCCTTCCTCCGCGTCCTCCAGCACCCGTACGGTCGTCCCGACGCCCGCGACGACCACGCTGCCCTGGGGGTTGAGAGGGTCGTAGTAGGCGGCCGGGTCGGTGTCGTCGAAGACGTCCACCGCCGGCCTCGGGCCGGCACGCAGAATGCTCGAGGCCCCCGCGACCTCATGGTGGAGCTCGATCCCGTCCGTGCCCTGCGTCCCGAAGGTCGCGTCGTAGCTCTGGATGCGGTTGCGCACCGGGGCTCCGTCCGACCACCGCAGCGCCTCCGGGCGTGCGTCCACCGGCAGGACCAGCCCGCTGCCCGGGTGCTGGCTCGTGTTGTTGTCCGGCACGGCTGTGTTCCAGTAGGAGATGCTCAACCCGTCCTGGTAGGGGAAACGCTCAACGAGGTTCGGGGCGGAGATGCTTCGACCGAAGTTGTAGGGACCGCTTCGGAGGGTCGCGTCGTAGCCGACGTATCTCCGGTTCTCCGCCAGGTAATAGCGATTCCTCCCGTTCTCGTCCGTCGGCAGGACGACAACGAGTCCCTGAGCCGCTGCGCCCGGGTCTGCTGACGCGCCGAGCACATGGATGGAGGTCCGGCCAGGAATGGCGACCTCGTAGTCGAGCCAGCCGAGCTGAAGCTTCTCCCACGCGCCCATGTGGTCCGGCGCGGTGCCGATGGCATCACCTTCACGGCTCAGCCAGCCCCCGGCACTCATGAGGGTCCAGAACCCCGTTCCGTTCTCCCCGCCGGCGGTGTCGTAGAGGTCGGGCAGACCGAGGTCGTGGGCGTACTCGTGGGCGAAGACGCCCAGCCCGCCGTTCTCCGGTTCCGTGGTGTAGTCGCGGATCCACAGCTGCGAGTCCCCGATCCTGATGCCGCCGGCAGGGTTGGACGCGGGACCGTCCGTGCCCGCTCCGTCCTGATTCACGGCCCACCGGTGAGACCAGATCGCCGAAGCGGGAGCGCCGGCTTCCTCGCCCTCGCCGGCGTGGACGGCCTGGAAGTGGTCGATGTATCCGTCGGGCTCCGCGAAGTCGCCGTCGCTGTCGTGGTCGTAGCGGTCCCACCGGTCGAACCGGGTGAGGTCGGCGTCGATCTCGGCGGCGGTGCGCCCGGCGGCCTTCTGCGCCGTATACCAGGCATCGGCAGTGTCCTGGACGAAGCGGGTCATGTCCTCCTGGTTCTCGGTCTGCCCGTAGCTGGCCGAGTGCCAGGGCACGCGCACCCAGTCCTCGACCGCCCCGCTCAGCAGGTGACGTCCCCTTGACATCTCCCGATAGAGGTCTCGCATCGAGTCCCCGTCGTCGGCGAAGAGCAGCCGCGTGTAGTGGGCCCGGTCGAAGTCGTTCGTCCAGTGGGTGACGTTGTCGACAGTGCGGTCCGGACGGGGGATCGCGTTGTGACCGGGTCCGGATGGGGCGTCCGGGAAGCGGGGATCCTTCTTCTCGCCGAACTCCACGAGAAAAGTAAGGATCTCGGCCTGGCGAGGAGCCCCGTACTGTGCCCATACTCCAGGCTCCAGTTGGACCGCCCGGGAGCCGCCACGGTCCTGGACCTCCGCCCGACCGGTCACGATCCGCTCCACGGCCTCCCCGTTGAGGCGGCGACGCTCGGCCGCGGCCGGGTCTGTGCGATCATCGGAGTGCGCGGCCACCGGGTCGGCCGCGTGCGGCATGCCCCCGGGGGGCGCGATCGCCCCAACCCCCGGAGCAGTACCGGCCATCAGAGCCGCCGACAACCACAGCGCCGCTCTGAACCTGAGCGAACCTGACATGACTGGTTCTCCTCCCCCGACGGGACGTTGCCCGAGGCCCGATCCCGGAAGCTCACACCGTAGACCTCTGCCGTGATCGCTCCGTCACTACCGGGGGGTCGCTTGCGGCATGTTCCGTACGGGTGAGCCGGTGGTGAATCGTCCCGGGTCCAGGGCCGCCGCCGTGTCCGGGGAGCACCACGGGCCCACGGCCCCGTCCAGCAGCAGGTCCGCGGCGGCGCGGGCCATGGCCGTGCTCGTCTGGAACCCGTAGCCGCCCTGGCCCGCCAGCCACAGGAGCCCCGGGACGGCGGCGTCGGCGCCGCACACCGGCACGCCGTCCGGGGCCTCGGTGCGCAGACCGGTCCAGGCCCGCTCGATCCCGGTGGCGCCCAGGGAGGTCACGGTGTTGAGCCGCCCCAGCAGGTCCTCGACGTCCTCGAGCACGGGTTGCGCGTCGCAGGGCTCGCTCGGCACGGCCTCGGACGGGGAGACGAGGGCGCCGTCCCCGGCCCGGCGGTAGTACCAGCCGTGGTCGGCGGCCACGACCATGGGGTGGTCCGGGGCCAGCGGCTTCGCGAGCCGCACGAGGGCCGCGGTGCGCCGCAGCGGTCGCAGGCCCAGCGGGGCGGCGCCGAACAGGGCGGCCACCTCGTCGGCCCAGGCGCCCGCGGCGACGACGACCTGCCGGGCGCGCAGCCGGTGCGGGCCGGCCTCGACCCGCCAGCCGGCGCCGTCGGGCTCAGCCGCCGTCACGGGGGCGCCGGTGAGCAGGCGCGCCCCGGCCGCCGCGGCGCGGTCCCGGTGCCACGCCACGAGGGCCGCGGCGTCGGTGCGCACGGAGGTGCTGTCGAGGCGCCCGCCCCCGAGCGCGTCCGCCGGGGAGCAGGCCAGCTCGGGGCACAGCTCCACGAGCTCCGCGCGGGACAGCGGCTGCATCCCCGGCGCGGCCTCGGCGCGCAGCTGCTCCTCGGTCCCCACGAGGACCATGCGGCTGGGCCAGGCCACGGGGCGGGGCGGGGCGGGGCGGGGGTCGAGCAGCCGGGCCACCGTCGCCGTGGTCAGCTCCCGGACGGCTGCCGGGCCGTAGCTGGGGATCAGCTGCTCGGCCGAGCGCCCCGAGGTGTGCCGGGCCAGGGCCGGCTCGGCCTCCGCGAGCACGATCCCGGTCCCGCTCCCCCGCCGGTCCGCCAGCTCGGAGGCCAGGGACAGTCCGGCGATGCCGCCGCCGATGATGAGCACGTCGCACGCAGTGTCCATGGGCCCATGCTCGCACGCCGCGCGGCGAGGGGTCGCGTCCGGAGCCCAGCGTGCACCGAGGGGTCGCGTCCTGCCGGAATCCTTCGCGAATTCCCGCAGGAGACGACCCCTCGGTGGTTCGTGCCGGCGCACGCGGTCCTGCGCGCGCCGGCGGCGGTCAGCCCTGCACGCCCAGCTTCGCCAGGATCAGCTCGCGCACCCGGCCCGCGTCGGCCTGGCCGCGGGTGGCCTTCATGACCGGGCCGATGAGGGCGCCGACGGCCTGGACCTTGCCGGCCTGCACCTTCGCGACGACGTCGGGCATCTGCGCCATGGCGTCGTCGATCGCCGCGGTCAGCACGCCGTCGTCGGAGACGACCGCCAGCCCGCGCTGCGCCACGATCTCCCCCGGGGAGCCCTCGCCCTCCAGGACGTGGGCGAGGACCTTCTTGGCGAGCTTGTCGTTGATCTTCCCGGCGTCGATGAGACCGTCGAGCTCCACGACGTGCTGCGGGGTGACGCCGAGCTCGGCGATCTCCACCTCCCGCTGCTTGGCGAGGCGGGCGATCTCGCCCATCCACCACTTGCGGGCCGCGGCCGGCGCGGCGCCGGCGGCGACGGTCTGCTCGATCTCGTCGAGGACCCCGGCGTTGACGACGTCCCGGAACTCCTCGTCGGAGAACCCCCAGTCGGCCTTGAGCCGCTTCCGGCGCTCGGCCGGGGGCTCCGGCAGCTCCGCCCGCAGCCGCTCGATCCACTCGTGGTCGGTGACGACCGGCACGAGGTCGGGCTCCGGGAAGTAGCGGTAGTCGTCGGCGTCGGACTTGGGGCGCCCGCTCGTGGTGGAGCGGGTGTCCTCGTGCCAGTGCCGCGTCTCCTGCACGATCGTGCCGCCGGAGTCGAGGACCGCCGCGTGGCGCTGGATCTCGAAGCGCACGGCGCGCTCCACGGCGCGGAGCGAGTTCACGTTCTTGGTCTCGGATCGGGTGCCGAACGTGGCGCCGCCCTTGGGCATCAGGGACACGTTGGCGTCGCAGCGGACGTTGCCGCGCTCCATCTTCGCGTCCGAGATCCCCAGGTTCTTCACGATCTCGCGGATGAGGGCCACGTAGACCCGGGCCAGCTCGGGCGCCCGGGACCCGGCGCCCACGATGGGCTTCGTCACGATCTCGATGAGCGGCACGCCGGCGCGGTTGTAGTCGACCAGGGAGAAGTCGGCGCCCTGGATGCGCCCGGCGGCGCCGCCCATGTGCGTGAGCTTCCCGGCGTCCTCCTCCATGTGGGCGCGCTCGATCTCGACCGTGAACACGGTCCCGTCCTCGAGCTCCACGTCGACGGAGCCGTTCTCGGCGATCGGCTCGTCGTACTGGGAGGTCTGGAAGTTCTTGGGGGTGTCCGGGTAGAAGTAGTTCTTCCGGGCGAAGTGGGAGACCGGGCGGATCTCGCAGCCCAGGGCGAGCCCGAGCTTGATCGCCGACTCCACGGCCACCCGGTTCACCACGGGGAGCACCCCGGGCAGGCCGAGCGAGACCGGGGTGACGTTGGTGTTCGGCTCGTCGCCGAAGACGTTGGGGGCGGCGTCGAACATCTTGGTCCGGGTGTTGAGCTCCACGTGGACCTCGAAGCCCAGCACGGGGTCGTACTTCTCCATGGCCTCGTCGAAGGACAGGACCTCTTCGGTGCTCCGGTTCATCAGCGGGCTCCTCCCCGGACGGGTGCGGACAGGTCGGACGCGGACGGGCCGGTCGCGGTCGGGCCGCCGGCCGCGTCCCGGACGAGGGCGGCGGTGTCCGGCAGCTGCTGCCAGACCGGCCCGCCCCAGCGCTGCTCGAGCAGGGCCTCGAGGCCGGCGCCGGCGCGGTAGAGCCGGGCGTCCTGGCGGGCGGGGGCCATGAACTGGATGCCCACGGGCAGCCCGTCCTCGGGGGCGAGGCCGCCGGGGACGGAGATCGCCGGCACCCCGGCCAGGTTGGTGGGGATGGTGGCGATGTCGTTGAGGTACATCTGCATGGGGTCCGCGGACTCGTCCACGGCGCCGCGCCGGAAGGCCGTGGTCGGCGCCGTCGGGGAGACGAGCACGTCCACCTGCTCGAACGCGGCCGCGAAGTCGCGCTGCACGAGGGTGCGGACCTTCTGCGCCGAGCCGTAGTAGGCGTCGTAGTAGCCCGCGGAGAGCGCGTAGGTGCCCAGGATGATGCGCCGCTTGACCTCCGCGCCGAAGCCCGCGGCCCGGGTGGCGCCCATCACGCGCTCGATGGTCAGGGGGCCCTCCTCGGGCAGCACCCGGTGGCCGAAGCGCACGCCGTCGTACTTGGCGAGGTTCGAGGAGACCTCCGAGGACATGATGAGGTAGTAGGCGCCCAGCGCGTAGGTGAAGTGCGGGGTGGAGACCTCCACGACCTCGGCGCCCGCCGAGCGCAGCAGGTCCACGGCCTCCTCGAAGCGCTGCTGGACGCCGGGCTGGAAGCCCTCGCCCGTGAGCTCCTTGACGACGCCCACCCGCAGACCGGCCAGGCCGCCCTCGGCGGCCCCGGCCCGTGCCTGGGCGGCGAGGTCGCCCACGGGATCCGGCAGGGACGTGGAGTCCTGGGGGTCGTGCCCGCCGATCACCTCGTGCAGCAGCGCGGCGTCGAGCACCGTGCGGGCCACGGGGCCCACCTGGTCCAGCGAGGAGGCCATGGCGATCACGCCGTAGCGCGAGACCCCGCCGTAGGTCGGCTTGACGCCGACCGAGCCCGTCAGGGCCGCGGGCTGGCGGATGGACCCGCCGGTGTCCGTGCCCAGGGCCAGCGGCGCCTGGAACGCGGTCACGGCCGCGGCGGACCCGCCGCCGGACCCGCCGGGGATGCGGGACAGGTCCCACGGGTTGGCCGTGTCGCCGAAGGCGGAGTGCTCGTTGGAGGAGCCCATCGCGAACTCGTCGAGGTTCGTCTTGCCGAGCAGCGGCATCCGGGCGGCGCGCAGCTTCCGGGTCACGGTGGCGTCGTACGGGCTCATCCAGCCTTCGAGCATCCGCGACGCGGCGGTGGTGGGCTGGCCCCTGGTGACGATGAGGTCCTTGACCGCGATGGGCACGCCGGCGAGCTCGGGCAGCTCCTCGCCGCGGGCACGGGCGGCGTCCACCTCGGCGGCCACGGAGAGGGCCTCCTCGGTGTTGACGTGCAGGAAGGCGTTGAGCCCGGTCCGGCCGCGGCTGCGGTCGGCGGGGTCGACGGGCTCGCCGTCGGTCTCCCGGATGCGGTCCAGGTGCGCCTGGACGGCCTCGACGGAGGTGACCTCGCCGGCGGCGAGGCGGTGGGCGAGCTCGGCGGCCGAGAGGCCGACGACGCCCTGGGGGGCACCGGTGCTGGTCATGCGGCTACTCCTCGTCCAGGATCGCGGGCACCTTGAACTTGCCCTCGGCGGCGTCCGGTGCGTTGAGCAGGGACTCCTCGGCGGTGAGGGTCTCGCCCACGACGTCCTCGCGGAAGACGTTCTGCAGCGGGATGGGGTGGCTGGTGGCCGGGACGTCCGGTCCGGCGGCCTCGCTGACGGAGGCCACGGAGTCGACGACGAGGTCGAGCTCCTTCGCCATGGACCGCAGCTCCTCCTCGGTCATCTCGAGGTGCGCGAGCTTCGCCAGGTGGGCGACCTGCTCGCGGGTGATCGCAGACATGCGCACTCCTGCTGGTGATCGGGGGTGGTTTCCGGTCCAGTCTAGCCGCGCGGGACTCCGCTCCTCCCCGGCCGGGAGGGGCCCCGCCGGGGCATACCCTGGAGGGGAGCACCGACCACCACACAGGAGCACCCGGACATGGCCAAGAGCACCCCCGCCCGCACGAAGAAGGACCGCGGCGCCAAGACCCGGCGCGACGGCGCCCGCCCCGGGAAGGCCGCGCGCGCGACGTCCGCGACGGACGCCGCCAACGCCTGGCGCCAGCGGGTCAGCAAGGACGCCGCCGCGACGATCGACACCGTCATGGCCCACGTCCAGTCCGTGGCCGAGCAGCAGCTCGCCCGGCACGGGGCGTTCCCCGCGTTCCTCGTGACCGCCCGCAAGGACGGCGAGTACGAGCTCGACAGCCTGCCGGCGGAGCAGGCGGAGGAGCTGAGTCCCGAGGCCGTCCTCGACGCCCTCCGGGCGAGGGCGGTGGAGCTGCGCGACGACCTCCTCTGCGCCGCGGTCGCCTTTCCCGTGACCCTGCCGGACCGGTCCGGGCAGACCGCGGTGGCGGTGGAGACCCAGCACCGGGAGGGCGAGTCCCTGACGGTGATCCAGCCGTACCGGGTCAAGGGTGCGGAGCGCTCCGTGAGCTTCGGCGACGCCGGGACCGAGCCCGCCGAGCCGTGGCTGTGGACCTGAGCGGACGCACTGCGCCGCCCCCGGCGGCGGCCGGGCACGCGAAAGGGCCCCTCCGGACGGAGGGGCCC
>NZ_JBHVDI010000138.1:0-10525 GCF_042802875.1 Kocuria sp. NPDC057446
GTGCAGGACGCCCTGGTCGAGGCGGTGCGCGTGTGGCCGGAGCACCCGCCCCGGAATCCGGAGGCCTGGCTGACGGCCGTGGCCTGGCGCAAGTTCCTCGACGCCGCCCGCGCGGACACCGCCCGGCGGCGGCGGGAGGCCCGGGTCGAGGAGGAGCCGGCGCCCGGCCCGGGGCCGGCGGCGGACGACACGCTCCAGCTGTACTTCCTGTGCGCGCACCCGTCCCTGACGCCGGCCTCGGCGGTCGCGCTCACCCTCCGTGCGGTGGGCGGTCTCAGCACGCGGCAGATCGCGCGGGCCTACCTGGTGCCCGAGGCCACCATGGCCCAGCGGATCAGCCGGGCCAAGCGCACCGTCGCGGGCGTGCGCCTCGACCGGCCGGGCGACGTCGCCACGGTCCTGCGCGTGCTCTACCTGGTGTTCAACGAGGGCTACTCCGGCGACGTGGACCTGGCCGCCGAGGCGATCCGGCTCACCCGCCGGCTGGCGGCGCGGCTCGAGCACGAGGAGGTGGCGGGTCTGCTCGCGCTGATGCTGCTCCACCACGTGCGGCGCCCGGCCCGGACCCGTCCGGACGGCAGTCTCGTGCCCCTCGCCGAGCAGGACCGGACCCGGTGGGACACCGGTCTGATCGCCGAGGGCGTCGGACTGCTCCAGGCGGCGCTCGGCCGCGACCGCCTGGGCGAGTACCAGGCCCAGGCCGCCATCGCCGCCCTCCACGCCGACGCCCGCACGGCCGAGGAGACCGACTGGGCGCAGATCGTCGAGTGGTACGACGAGCTCGTCCGTCTCACCGGCAGCCCGGTGGTGCGGCTGAACCGCGCCGTCGCCCTGGGAGAGGCCGAGGGCCCGCGAGCCGGTCTGGCCGCCCTGGCGCAGCTGGATCCCGCCCTGCCCCGGTACACCGCCGCGGCGGCGTACCTGCACGAGCGCGACGGCGACGCCGTGACCGCGGCACGGCTCTACGCCGAGGCCGCCCGGTCCGCGGCCAGTCCGCCCGAGCGCGACCATCTCGTGCTGCAGGCCGCACGCCTCAACGCCCGGCGCCGAGGATGAGCGACCGGATCCCGGGTGCGGGCGGGCTCAGCCCGTGCCCAGGGCCGCGCAGGCGGCCTCGATGGACTCCGGGGACAGGACGTGGTCGATGGCCAGCACCGCCGCCCCCAGCACCCCGGCGCGCCCCCCGGCCACCGAGGGCGCCACCTGCAGGTGCTCCGTGGCCAGCGGCAGCGACCGCCGGTAGACGACCTCGCGGATCCCGGCCAGCAGGTGCTCCCCGGCCTGGGCGAGGCTGCCGCCGATCACGATCACGGACGGGTTGATGAGGTTCACGCAGGTGGCCAGGACGTCCCCGATGTCCCGGCCCGCCTGGCGGATCACCCGGACGGCCCGGGGGTCGCCGGAGCGGACGAGGTCGATGACGTCCTGGCTGGTGGCGGGCGTGCCGGCCTCCTGTTCGTGGAGCGTCCGCACGAGTGCGGGGCCCCCGGCCAGCGCCTCGAGGCAGCCGGTGTTGCCGCAGCGGCAGAGCAGCTCGTCGCCGCGGGGCACCCGGACGTGGCCGAGGTCCCCGGCCGTGCCCTGGGCGCCGCGCTGGAGCGTGCCCCCGGAGATGATCCCCGCGCCGATGCCCGTGGCCACCTTGACGAACATCAGCTCCGACGTCTCGGGCCAGAAGAAGCTGCGCTCGCCGAGGGCCATGATGTTCACGTCGTTGTCCACCAGCACGGGCACGTCGTAGTGGGCCTGCACGAGGCCGGGGACGTCCACGCGGTCCCACCCCGGCATGATGGGCGGATTGATCGGCCGGCCGGTCTCGTGCTCCACGGGGCCGGGCAGCCCGATGCCGATGGCGGCCAGGTCCGCGGCGGAGCGGTGCCCGTGCTCGAGCAGCGCGGCGACCGTGCGCACCAGCCAGCCCAGGACGGCGTCGGGCCCCTCGCCGATCGCGAGCGCCTGGCGCTCCTCGGCCAGCTCCCGGCCGGAGAGGTCGGCCAGGATCGCCCGGGCGTGCGTGGCCCCGATGTCCGCGCCGACCACCACCCGGGCGCCGGGGTTCAGGGCGAACAGGGACGGGGGCCGTCCCCCGGTGGAGGCGGCCCCGCCGTAGGGCGCCACGAGCTCGAGGGCCATCAGGGTGTCCACGCGGGAGGCCACGGTGGAGCGGGCCAGACCGGTCAGCTGGGCGAGCTCCGCCCGGGTCCGCGGCCGGCCGTCGCGCAGCAGCTGGAAGACTTCGCTCGCTCCCGGAGCGGGCGAGTCCGCGGATCGCGGCGACGACGCCGGGGGTGGACTCTGCAGCACTTTTTCAGTAGAGCATGGCCCCTTCGGGGGGTCAAGCACGTCACATACGCATATCATCACGACAACTTTTGCTGGAGCGTCGACAGAAGTGTGTGGTGCGTGTCACAGTGACCGCATGAACGAGCGCACGAGCTCACCGGTGCTGAACGTCACGGGTCTGTCGAAGTCCTTCTTCGGGGTGCCGGTGCTCGAGGACGTGGACCTCCGGCTGCACGCCGGCGAGGTGCACGGGCTCGTGGGCGAGAACGGAGCCGGGAAGTCCACCCTGATGAAGGTGCTCGCCGGGGTCCACGACCGGGACGCGGGGACGGTGGAGATCGGCGGCGCTCCCGTGGAGTTCCACCACCCCACCCAGGCGCACGTGGCCGGGCTGTCCACGGTGTTCCAGGAGTTCAACCTGCTGCCCGACCGCACGGTGGCCCAGAACGTCTTCCTGGGCCGCGAGCCGCGCCGGGGCCCGCTCGTGGACCGCCGGGCCATGAACGAGATGACGACATCCCTGCTCGAGGACCTGGGCATCACCAGCATCCCGCCGACCACCACGGTGAGCTCGCTGTCCGTGGCCCAGCAGCAGATCGTGGAGATCGCCAAGGCGATCAGCTACGACGCCCGCATCATCTCCATGGACGAGCCGACCGCGGCCCTCGCCGGCCCCGAGGTGGACCTGCTGTACGCCATCATCCGGCGGCTCCGGGACCGCGGCACCGCCATCCTGTACGTCTCCCACCGGCTGAAGGAGATCTTCGACCTGTGCGACACCATCACGGTCCTCAAGGACGGCCGCGTGGTGGGCACCGAACCGGCCTCCGCCATGGACGACGCCGCCCTGGTGCGCATGATGGTGGGCCGCCCGATCTCCGCCTACTTCCCGGAGGAGGTGCCCGGCACCGGGACGGGCCGGGAGCTGCTGCGGATCGAGGGCGGCGGCAACGACCAGCTCGACGGGATCGACCTGACGCTGCGCGCGGGCGAGATCGTGGGGGTCGCCGGTCTGCAGGGCTCCGGGCGCACCGAGCTCGTGGAGGCCGTGTTCGGCGTCCACCCGTTCACCCGGGGGTCCATGGCGCTGGACGGCAGGCCGTACGCGGCCTCCTCGCCCCGGCAGGCCGTCCGGCACCGCGTGGCCCTGATCACCGAGGACCGCAAGTCCCAGGGACTCAGCCTGGACCAGTCCGTCCTGGACAACGCCCTGGGCGTGATCCGCTCCGTCTTCCCGCACCGGACCGCCGCGGCCCGGAAGGACGTCCCCGGGGTGCTCTCCTCGCTGGAGGTCGTCGCCCGGGACCTGGACCAGGAGGTGCAGTACCTCTCGGGCGGGAACCAGCAGAAGGTGGTCCTCGCCAAGTGGCTGGCCGTGGACCCCCAGGTCGTGCTGCTCGACGAGCCCACCCGGGGGATCGACGTGGGCGCCAAGATCGCCGTCTACAACCTGATGCGGATGCTCGCCGCCGAGGGCAAGGCGATGCTCATGGTCTCCAGCGAGCTCCCGGAGGTGCTGGGCATGTCCAGCCGGGTCGTGGTCATGCGGGACGGGCGGATCGCGGGGGAGCTCCCGCCGGAGGCCACCGAGGAGCAGGTCCTGCAGCTGGCCACCGGGGCCCGCGCGGAAGGGGTGCGGCCGTGAACGCGTTCTCGAGACTCAGCTCCACCCACATCGTCTACCTCGTGGTGCTGCTGACCTTCGTGGCCGGCACGGTGCTCGTGGGCAGCACCGGGCGCAGCTTCGTCAGCGCCGGCAACATCTCCGCCGTCCTCACGGGGACCAGCGTCCTGGGCTTCATCGCGATCGGGCAGACGCTCGTCATCCTGGTGGGCAGCCTGGACCTGTCCGTGCCGTACGTCATCAGTCTCGCGAGCCTGCTCTCGGCCGGGATCATGGCCGGCCAGCCCGGGAACATCGCCCCCGGCGTGGCCCTGGCCCTCGTCGTCTCCGCGGGCATCGGCCTGGTCAACGGTCTCGTGGTCTCCGGGCTGCGGGTGCACGGCTTCATCGCCACGCTGGGCACCGGGCTCGTCGTCAGCGGCTACCTCGCGACCCACTACAAGGGCAGCTCGGGGCAGACCCCCGTGGCCTTCCGCCTCGTCGGGGCCACGGGCATCGGACCCGTCCCGGTCTCCACGCTGCTCATGCTGGCCTGCGCCGGCCTGGTGCTGCTCATGCTGACCCGCAGCCGCCTGGGCCACCACATGTACGCCGTCGGCGGGGACATCCGGGTGGCGCGGATGTCCGGGATCCGGACCGGCACCCCGATCGTCGCCGCCCACGTCATCTGCTCGGTCATGGCCGGTCTCGCCGGTCTGCTGCTCGCCGCACGTCTCGGGGTGGGCAGCCCCACGATCGGCTCCCAGGGCGGCTACGCCCTGCTCTCCATCGCCGCCGTGGTGCTGGGCGGGACGCTGCTGGCGGGCGGCAAGGGATCGCTGGTGGGGACGCTGGGCGGCGTCCTGATCTTCGCGATGATCGACAACATCATGAGCGTCCTGCAGATCAACCCGTTCCTGAAGGACGTGGTCCGCGGCGTCGTCATCGTCGTCGCCGTGGCCGTCTACGCCCGGCGCCGGGTGGTCAGCCGGCCCGCGCGCTTCGCCGCCGCCCCGAGCGGGCGGACCGGGCAGGAGGTCCCGGCATGAGCACCGCCCTCACGGACCGGACCGCGGTCCTGCAGCAGAACCGGTCACCGTGGCACGAGCGGGCGCTGCGCGGGCTGCGGACCCCCGGCGGCGCCGTCTTCGTGCTCCTCGTGGTGCTGCTGGCCGCGGCGGTCGCCGTCAACCCGTCCTTCGGCGAACCGGGCTCGCTGATCCGGTTCGTCGGCCGCACGGCGCCGATCGCCATCGCGGCCATCGGACAGTACTTCGTCATCGTCTCGGGGGAGTTCGACCTGTCCATGGGCTCCGTGGTCACCACCCAGGTGTTCGTGGCGGGCAACCTCATCGGCCAGGACGACAGCCGGACCGTGCCCGTGCTGGTGCTGATGCTCCTCCTGGGCGTCCTCGTGGGCCTGGTCAACGGGCTGGTCACCACGCTCCTGAAGGTGCCGAGCTTCATCGTCACCCTCGGCACCATGCTCGCCCTGCTGGGGCTGGTGCTCTACTGGACGGGCGGCGCCGCGACGGGCAACCCCGCGGACAGCTTCCGCCAGATCGGCCGCGGCGGCATCCAGGGCGTCCCCGTCCTCGGGGTCCTGCCCTATCCGGTGCTCCTGGTGACGGCCGTCGCGGCCGCCGCGTTCTGGCTCATGCGCCGGCCCTACGGCCGCACGCTCATCGCCGTGGGCGACAACCCCCGGGCCGCCGCGCTCACCGGGGCCCGCGTGTGGTGGGTGCGCACCCGCGCGTTCATGCTCTCGTCCCTGGCCGCGACCGTGGCGGGGATCATCCTCGTGGGCTACGCCGGCGTGCACCCGTCCGTGGGCCGCGGCTACGAGTTCACGGCCATCACCGCCGTCGTCCTGGGCGGGGTCGTGCTGGGCGGCGGGCGCGGCTGGGTGCTGTCGGCGGCCGCGGGCGCCTTCGCCCTCGAGACCCTCTTCGCGCTCCTGAACTTCCTGGGCGTCCAGTCCACCTGGCGGGACACCGTCCAGGGCGCGATCATCATCCTCGCCGTCGCCGCCGGCACCCGGACCTGGCAGCGCCGCCGGCGCGGCCGGAGCTCGGCGGCGCAGGAACCCCGACGTGCCATAGCAGCACCGCCCACCCCGGGCACCGATGAGGAAGGAACATGATGCGCCGAAGCATCCAGTCGAAGGTCACCGTGGTGGCAGCGGCAGCGCTGCTGGGCCTGACCGCCTGCACCACCGATTCGTCCATCGAGGAGACCCCGCCCGCCGAGACCGGGGGAGAGGCCGCCGCCACCCCCGCCCCGGAAGGGGGCGACGAGTGGTTCGACCAGGCGGAGTACGACCGCCAGCTCGAGCAGCGCTCCGCCTCCTTCGCGGGGGACCCGGAGCAGCCGTGGACGCAGTACATCGAGGGGGAGTCCACCGCCACGGGCGAGTTCGCCGCCGAGGGCCCGCAGAAGATCTGCTTCTCCAACGCCTCCATCTCCAACCCCTGGCGCCAGACCGGGTGGATCACCATGAACGAGCAGCTGAAGGTGCTCCAGGACTCCGGGGTGATCTCCGAGATGGAGACCCGCGACGCCCAGGACGACGACAACACGCAGATCGCCGACATCGACTACTTCATCGCCGAGGGCGAGTGCGACGGTTTCATCATCTCCCCGAACTCGACCGCGGCCCTGACGCCCGCCGTGGAGCGGGCGTGCGAGACCGGCAAGCCGGTGGTGGTCTTCGACCGCGGGGTGGAGACCGACTGCGCGACGACGTTCATCCACCCCATCGGCGGCTTCGCCTGGGGCATCGACTCGGCGAACTTCCTGGTGGACAACCTGCAGGAGGGCGACAAGGTGGTGGCCCTGCGCATCCTGCCGGGCGTGGACGTCCTGGAGCAGCGCTGGGCCGCCGCGGAGCGGATCTTCGAGGAGAACGGGATCGAGGCGACCGACTACTTCACCGGGGCCGACCCCACCGAGATCAAGAAGATCATCTCCGACGAGCTCGCCACCGGGGACGTGCAGGGCGTGTGGATGGACGCCGGTGACGGCGCCGTCGCCGCCATCGAGGCGTTCGAGGACGCCGGGGCGGACTACCCGGTGATGACCGGCGAGGACGAGATGAGCTTCCTGCGCAAGTGGGAGGACACCGGGCTGACCGGCATCGCCCCGGTGTACTCGAACTTCCAGTGGCGCACCCCGCTGCTGGCGCTCGAGCAGATCTTCGCCGGCGAGGACGTCCCCGCCGAGTGGATCCTGCCGCAGGAGCCGATCACCGAGGACCAGCGGGCCGACTTCCTCGCCGACAACGAGGGGATGCCGGACGGCCACTACGCCAAGTTCGGCGGCGAGGACCTGCCGGGCTACCCCGACGTCTGGCGCGACCGCGTCATCCCCTGATCCGCCCGACCACGCCCTGCCCGCCGCCGGCCCCGGGATCCCCGGCGGCGGGCGGGGCGCCATCCACCCCACCGGACCGAGGAGAGGCAGACCCGTGCAGCGCTTGATCGGCGTCAACACCTGGGTGTGGGAGTCCCCGCTCACCGACGCCACCCTGCCCCCGCTGCTGGCGAAGATCGCGGCCATGGGCTTCGACGTCGTCGAGCTCCCGCTGGAGAACGCCGGCGACCTCACCGCCGAGGCGGTGCGGGACGCCCTCGGCGGGCTGCGGCCGTGGGTCGTCGGCGCCATGGCGCCCGGACGCGAGCTCGTCCTGGCGGACGAGGCCGTGATCGCCCGGACCCAGCGCTACCTCAGCGCCTGCATCCGGCTGGCCCGGGAGATCGGCGCCCCCGCCGTGTGCGGACCGTTCTACGCGCACACGGGACGGCTGTGGCGGATGGACGCGGCCGAGCGCACGGCCGCCTACGCGCAGCTGCGGCGCAGCCTGGCGCCGCTGGCCGCCGAGGCGGAGGCCGCCGGCGTCGTCCTCGGCATCGAACCGCTCAACCGGTACGAGACGTCCCTGCTCAACACCGCCGAGCAGGCGCTCGAGGCCCTGGGCCCGCTGCTCGGCCACGGCGTGGGCCTGGCCCTGGACACCTTCCACCTCAACATCGAGGAGCGCTCCTCCGCCGCCGCCGTCCGGGCGGCCGGCGAGCACCTCGTGCACCTCCAGGTCTGCGGCAACGACCGGGGCGCCCCCGGCGGGGACCAGACGGACTGGACGGGCCTCTTCGAGGCCCTGGACGCCGTGGGCTACACCGGCGCCCTCACCATCGAGAGCTTCACCGCCCGCAACGCCAGCATCGCCACCGCCGCCTCGATCTGGCGGCCCCTGGCGCCGACCCAGGACCAGCTCGCCGAGCAGGGCCTGGCGTTCCTGCGCTCGGCCGGCACCCGGTCCCCAGGAGGACAGCCATGACCACCACCGCGCCCGAGCCCGCCCGCACCCACGGACCCGCCGCCGGCACCCTGGGCGTCGCCGTGCTCGGCTACTCCTTCATGGGCAAGGCCCACTCCAACGCCTGGCGCAACGTCAACGCCTTCTACCCCACGCCCCGTGTGGCGCAGCGGGTGCTCGTGGGCCGGGACGCCGGACAGGCGGCCGACGCCGCACGGCGCTACGGCTGGGCGGAGAGCGGCACCGACTGGCGTGCGGTGCTGGAGCGGGACGACATCCACGTCGTCGACATCTGCACGCCCGGCCACCTGCACGCCGACATGGCCGTGGCCGCCCTCGAGGCCGGCAAGCACGTGCTCGTGGAGAAGCCGCTGGCCAACACGGTGGCCGAGGCCGAACGGATGGTGGCCGCCGCGGCGGCCGCCCGGGCCCGCGGCGTCCGGTCCATGGTGGGCTTCAACTACCGCCGGGTGCCGGCCCTCGCCCTGGCCCGGGACCTGATCGCGGACGGGCGCGTGGGCCGGGTCCGGCAGATCCGGGTCAGCTACCTGCAGGACTGGCTCGCCGACGAGCAGGCGCCCATGACCTGGCGCCTGCGCCGGGAGACCGCCGGGTCCGGGGCGCTCGGCGACCTCGCCTCGCACGCCGTGGACCAGGTGCGCTTCCTCCTCGACTCGCCGGTCACGTCCGTCACCGGGACGGTCACCACGTTCGTCCCGACCCGGCAGGGCCCGGACGGGCCCGAGCCGGTGACGGTCGACGACGCCGCCTGGGCGACCCTGCGCACCGCGTCCGGGGCCGTGGTCGGCCTGGAGGTCTCCCGCTGCGCCACCGGCCGCAAGAACGCCCTCGGCATCGAGGTCTACGGCTCCCGGGGCGGGCTGCGCTTCGACCTCGAGCGGCTCAACGAGCTGCACCTGTTCGACACCGCCGCGGCGCCGGACACCCGGGGCAGCAGCCGGATCCTCGTCACCGAGGACACCCACCCCTACGTGGACGCGTGGTGGCCCCCCGGACACGTCCTCGGCTGGGACCACACGTTCACCAGCCAGGCCGCCGAGCTCCTGCGGGCCATCGACACCGGCGCCCCGGCCGCCCCCGGGTTCGAGGACGGCCTGGCGGTCCAGCGCGTGCTCGACGCCGTGACCGACAGCGCGGCCCGTGCCGGCGCCACCGTGCACCTCTGACCCCGGACCGGCGCATGCCCGCGCTCCCCGACAGCTCGCCCCTTCCCCGACCAGCTCTTCCCGACCCGAAGGACCGACGCATGGGACACCACCGCTACACGCTGTTCACCGGCCAGTGGGCCGACCTCCCGCTCGAGGAGGTGGCGGAGCTGGCCGCCGGCTGGGGCTACGACGGCCTGGAGATCGCCGTCTCCGGCGAGCACCTCGACGCCTGGCGGTGGGACGACGACGCCTACGTCCGGGGCCGGCTCGACATCCTCGAGCGCCACGGCCTCGGGGTCTGGGCCATCTCCAACCACCTCACCGGCCAGGCGGTCTGCGACGACCCCATCGACGTCCGGCACCGGGCCATCGTGGGCCCCCGGGTCTGGGGCGACGGGGAGCCCGAGGGGGTGCGCGCCCGGGCCGCCGAGGAGATGCAGCTGACGGCGCGGCTCGCGCGAAAGCTGGGCGTGGACACGGTGGTGGGCTTCACCGGCTCCTCCGTCTGGCAGTACGTGGCGATGTTCCCCCCGGTCTCCCAGGACGTCATCGAGGCCGGGTACCAGGACTTCGCGGACCGGTGGAACCCCGTCCTGGACGTCTTCGACGAGTGCGGCGTGCGCTTCGCCCACGAGGTCCACCCCTCCGAGATCGCCTACGACTACTGGACCACGCAGCGGACGCTGGAGGCCGTCGGCCACCGCGAGGCCTTCGGGCTGAACTGGGACCCCAGCCACTTCCTGTGGCAGCAGATCGACCCGGTGGCGTTCATCTCCGACTTCGCGGACCGGATCTACCACGTGGACTGCAAGGACACGAAGATGCGCACGGGCGGCGGGCGCAACGGCATCCTGTCCTCCCACCTGCCCTGGGGCGACCCCCGCCGCGGCTGGGACTTCGTCTCGACCGGCCGGGGGGACGTGCCGTGGGAGGACAGCTTCCGCGCCCTCACCGCCATCGGCTACGACGGCCCGATCTCCGTGGAGTGGGAGGACGCCGGGATGGACCGGCTGCGGGGAGCCCCCGAGGCGCTGGCCTTCCTGAAGCGCTTCGACTTCGCCCCCTCCGGCGCCTCCTTCGACGCCGCCTTCCGGCAGTAGCCCGCACCGGCCACCGCCGCCTCCGACCGCCCACGGCGGCCGGTGGCGGCGGGTG
>NZ_JBHVDI010000139.1:0-10498 GCF_042802875.1 Kocuria sp. NPDC057446
CCGCCGAGGGACCCGGGCTCCCGCGGGGAGATTGACCGCCGCACCCTCCGGGTGTATGGCCCGAGTGGTCTTTGGCGGCCGCATCCGGTACCGTTGGTTGCTGTTGTGCGTGTCCCGCCTCGGTTCACGTGTACCCGGATCCGCTGTCCCGTTGCAGGACGCCTGGCGGTCCGGTGCACCGGGGTCTCGGGCACCGGATGCAGCTCGGCCCTCACCCGAGCCCCGGACGGCACACCGAGAAACGGCGTGATCCCAACTAGCGCCACCGAGATAACCCGAACGAAGGCAAACTAACGTGCGTACGTACACCCCGAAGCCCGGTGACATCCAGCGCCAGTGGCACGTCATCGATGCCACCGACGTCGTCCTGGGTCGCCTTGCCAGCCAGACCGCAACGCTGCTGCGCGGAAAGCACAAGCCGACCTTTGCTCCCCACGTGGACGCCGGTGATTTCGTCATCATCATCAACGCCGAGAAGGTCGCCCTGACGGGCTCCAAGCTCGAGAAGAAGCGGGCCTACCGCCACTCCGGCTACCCGGGCGGGCTCAAGTCCAGCTCCTACGCCGAGCTGCTGGAGAAGCACCCGGTCCGCGCCGTGGAGAAGGCCATCCGCGGCATGCTCCCGAAGAACAAGCTGGCCGCCCAGCAGATGTCCAAGCTCAAGGTCTACGCCGGCCCGGAGCACCCGCACGGTGCCCAGCAGCCGCAGACCTTCGAGTTCACCCAGGTCGCCCAGTAACCGGGCCTACGACAGAAACGAGCGAGGAAAATCGTGGCTCAGAATACTGAAGAGCAGAACATCGTGGACGGCGAGGAGCAGCTGAGCAGCTACACCTCCGAGTCCTCCCCCGCGGAGGAGACCGAGGTCGCCGCCGAGCGCCCGGCCCTCACCGTCTCCGGCCAGGCCGTGGGCCGCCGCAAGGAGGCCGTGGCCCGCGTGCGCGTCGTCCCCGGCTCCGGCCAGTGGACCGTCAACGGCCGCACCCTGGAGAACTACTTCCCGAACAAGCTGCACCAGCAGGAGGTCAACGACCCCTTCAAGGTGCTGGAGCTCGAGGGCGCCTACGACGTCATCGCCCGCATCCACGGCGGCGGCCCCTCCGGCCAGGCCGGCGCCCTGCGCCACGGCGTGGCGCGCGCGCTGAACGAGATCGACGTGGAGAACAACCGTCCGACCCTCAAGAAGGCCGGCTTCCTGACCCGCGACCCGCGCGTCATCGAGCGCAAGAAGGCCGGTCTGAAGAAGGCCCGCAAGGCCCCGCAGTACTCGAAGCGCTGATCGGAGGGCCTCCCGGCCCGCCCCAGCGTCACGGACCCCGTCCGACCCGGTGCACACCGGTGTCGGTCGGGGTCCGTTCGTTACTGCCCGCCTGCCGCTGTCCTGGCCACGGGGAACGTAGGATGGGGGGCGATGTCTAGATTATTCGGAACGGACGGCGTGCGCGGTCTCGCGAACGACCTCCTCACAGCCAACATGACCCTGGACCTGGCCCAGGCCGCCGCCATCGTGCTCGGCCACGGCCGCGCGCGCGAGGGACGGCGTCCCACGGCCGTCGTGGCCCGGGACGGGCGCGCCAGCGGCGAGTTCCTCAGCGCCGCCGTCTCCGCGGGCCTCGCCGGGTCGGGCGTGGACGTCCACGACGCCGGGGTGCTGCCGACCCCCGCCCTGGCCTACCTGGTGGCGGACCTCGGCGCCGACTTCGGCGTGATGATCTCCGCCTCGCACAACCCGGCGCCCGACAACGGGATCAAGTTCCTGGCCCACGGCGGGCGGAAGCTCCCGGACCGGGTGGAGGACGAGATCCAGCGAGTCTTCGAGTCCGGCGACTTCCGGCGCCCCACCGGCGCCGGGGTGGGACGCATCCACCTGCTCACCGACGCGGAGGACCGCTACGTCCTGCACCTCGTGGGCGCGATCCCGCACCGGCTCGAGGGGATGCGCGTGGTCCTGGACTGCGCCAACGGCGCGGCGAGCGGGGTCTCGCCGGACGCCTTCCGCGGCGCCGGCGCCGAGGTGCACGTCATCGGGGCGGAGCCCGACGGGCTGAACATCAACGACGGCTGCGGCTCGACCCACCTGGAGCCGCTCCAGCGGGCCGTCGTCGAGCTCGGGGCCGACCTCGGGATCGCCCACGACGGCGACGCCGACCGCTGCCTCGCCGTCGACGCCACGGGTCGTGAGGTCGACGGGGACCAGATCATGGCGATCCTCGCCCTGGCGCTGAAGGACGCGGGACGGCTCGTCGACGACACGCTCGTGGCCACCGTGATGAGCAACCTCGGGCTCAAGCTCGCCCTGCGCGACGCCGGGATCGACGTGCGCGAGACCGCCGTGGGCGACCGCTACGTCCTCGAGACGATGACCGAGCACGGGTACAACCTGGGCGGCGAGCAGTCCGGCCACGTGATCATGTCCGACTTCGCCACCACCGGCGACGGGCTGCTGACCGGGCTGATGCTGGCGTCGCGGGTGGCCCAGACCCGCGCACCCCTCGCGGAGCTGGCCCGGGTGATGACCCGGCTGCCCCAGGTGCTGCTCAACGTGCGCGGCGTGGACCGTGCGGCGGTCGGCTCTAACCCCGGCGTCCAGGCGGCCGTCGCGGAGGTCGAGCAGCGCCTCGGCGAGACGGGCCGCGTGCTGCTGCGCCCCTCGGGCACCGAGCCCGTGGTCCGCGTGATGGTCGAGGCGGCCTCCGAGGAGATCGCCCGGGCGGAGACGGAGTTCCTCGCCGCCGTGGTGGAGCGCGAGCTGTCCCTGACCGTCTGAAGCGTCCCGGCGTTGCCGGGACGGGGTCAGGTGCGCTGTCGCAGCGCGTCGCGGATCTCGGTGAGCAGCTGCACCTGGGCGTCGGCCTCCTCCTCGTCCGGGTCGATGCCGAGCCGGCGGTTGCGGGCCTCGATCATCCGGTTCATGGGCAGCACGATGGCGAAGTACACGGCCGCGGCCACGAGCAGGAAGTTGACGAGCGCGGTGAGCAGCACGCCGAACCGGACGTCGTTGCCGTTGACGGTGAGCACCGCGAAGGAGTCGAAGTTCGGTGAGCCGACCAGCGCGGAGATGAGCGGCATCAGCACCGCCTCGACCATGGCGTTGACCACCTGGGCGAAGGCCGCGCCGATGATCACGGCCACGGCCAGGTCCAGCACGTTGCCCTTCAGAACGAATTCCTTGAAACCACTGAGCATGTGCACAGAGTAGACCGCCTCCCGAGCGGGTGGGCCTCCGGGGCGGACACCGGAGGTGCCGGTCCCGTGCCGTGGCGCCGGGCCCCGGTCAGCCCGCGGCCGCCGGCCCGTAGTCGGGGGCCGGGGGCAGCCCGGAGAACTCCTCGAGCGTCGCGGCGCCCGAGCGCACCAGCTCCTGGGCCCGCTCGGGGCCGAGGTAGCGCAGGTGCCACGGCTCGTACCAGTAGCCGGTGGTGCCGTGCTCGCCCCAGGGGTAGCGCACCACGAAGCCGTGCTCCGGCCCGTGCTCGGCCACCCACGCCGCGGCGGCCGTGCCCTCGAAGCACACCTGCAGATCGCACCCGCCGCCGTCGCCCACGTCCAGCGCCAGGCCCGTCTGGTGCTCCGAGTGGCCCGGCCGGGCGGAGACCGTGTCGGCGGCCTCCCGGCCCTTCTGCGCGACCCACCCGGCGTACGTGCGGGACTGCTCTCCGTAGGAGCGGTAGCCCGACACGATCCGGATCGGCACGCCGTCCGCCCGGGCCGCGGCCAGCATCGCGCGCGCGGCGGCGGCCGCCTCGGGGCGCAGCGGGCGGCCCTCGACGTCCTCGAGGGCCGCCGGTGCCCAGTCCTCCGGGTCCAGGGGCCGCCGCTTGTTGACCACGACCGCGAGCGAGGCGGGGTCGTCCAGGTCCGGGACCGCGTCCGGTGCCGGGCTCCCGGCGGGACCGGGGCCCGTCGTCGCCGGGGCCGGACCGGGTGCCGGCGCCGGCCCCGGCGGGGACGCCGGGGCGGAGGGAGCCGCGGCGCCGGACGGGGACGGCGGGGGAGCGGAGGTGCGGGTCGTGTCCGGGGGAGCGCTCCCGGGATCCGCTGCGCACCCGGCCACGAGCACCGCGACGGCGAGCAGGAGCGGACCGCGGCGCAGGGCGTCCATCAGTTCTTGCGCAGGAGCACGCGCCGGATCGAGTGGTCGGAGTCCTTGGAGAGGATCAGCCGGGCGCGACCGCGCGTCGGCTGCACGTTCTCGATCAGGTTCGGCTCGTTGATCCGCCGCCAGATGCCGGTGGCCGTGGCCACCGCCCCGGCGTCGGAGAGGTCGGCGTAGCGGTGGAAGTAGGAGCCGGGATCGGCGAAGGCGGAGTAGCGCAGGGCCTGGAAGCGCTCCACGTACCACCGCTCGATGTCGGTGGGCCGGGCGTCCACGTAGATCGAGAAGTCGAAGAAGTCGCTGAGCGCGAGGGCGGCCCGGTCCCCGGGGCCCACCTTGGCGGGGGCGAGCACGTTGAGCCCCTCGATGATGACCACGTCCGGCCGGGTCACCACGACCTCCTCGCCGGGCACGATGTCGTAGCTGTGGTGCGAGTACCGGGGCGCCCGCACCTCGGGGGCCCCGGACTTGATCTTCGCGACGAAGCGCAGCAGGGCGCGGCGGTCGTAGGACTCCGGGAAGCCCTTGCGGTCCATCAGACCACGGCGCTGCAGCTCCGCGTTGGGGTACAGGAAGCCGTCCGTGGTGATGAGCTGCACGTGGGGGGTGGACGGCCACCGGGACATCAGCTCGCGCAGGAGCCGGGCGGTGGTGGACTTGCCGGCGGCCACGGACCCGGCGATGCCGATCACGAAGGGCGTCCGGGCGTGCTCCTCGCCGAGGAAGGCGTTGGTCGAGGCGTTGAGCCGGTTCGAGGACTCGTCGTAGAGGGTCAGCAGCCGCGAGAGGGGCAGGTACACCTCGCGGACCTCCGCGACGTCGAGCCGGTCGCCGAGGCCGCGCAGGTTCTCGATCTCCCGGGAGGTCAGCGGGACGTCGATCTCGTGGGAGAGCCTCGACCAGGTCTGGCGGTCGAGCTCCACGAAGGGCGAGGTGCGGTCGCTCAGCGTCGGTGCGGTCATCGACCACAGTCTAGACCGCCCCCGGACGCGCGCGGCGAACGGCAGACAGGCGTCGTACCCGCGTGTAGATTTGTCCTGGACCGGCACCGGCTGTGATCTGTCGCACAGAGGCACGCCGTGCGGGCGCTCCGCCGGAGGACCACCTCCTCGTTCGAGAGTCAGGACAGCACCATGGCGACGGCAACGACCTCAGAGACCACAGCACCGTCGGGCGGCAGGTCGACCGCCGCCCGCGCCCACGTCCAGCGCTTCGGCACGTTCCTGTCGGGCATGATCATGCCCAACATCGGGGCGTTCATCGCGTGGGGGCTGATCACCGCGTTCTTCATCGAGGCGGGCTTCACCCCCTTCGGCCCGCTGGGCGGCTTCGGCGAGAACGCCGAGGGCGAGCCGTACACCGGCCTGGTCGGCCCCATGATCACCTACCTGCTGCCGCTGCTGATCGCCTACACGGGCGGACGGATGGTCTACGACGTCCGCGGCGGCGTGGTCGGGGCCATCGCCACGATGGGCGTGATCGTGGGCACCGACATCCCGATGTTCATCGGCGCGATGCTCATGGGCCCGCTGACGGCCTTCGTGATGAAGAAGCTCGACGGTCTCTGGGACGGCAAGATCAAGCCCGGCTTCGAGATGCTCGTGAACAACTTCTCCGCCGGCATCCTCGCCGCGGCCATGGCGATCTTCGGGTTCTTCCTGATCGGCCCGGCCGTGCTGGCCTTCTCCAACGCGGCGGCCTCGGCGGTGGACTTCCTGGTGACGCGGGGGCTGCTGCCGCTGACCTCGATCCTCATCGAGCCCGCCAAGGTGCTGTTCCTCAACAACGCGATCAACCACGGCATCCTCACCCCGCTGGGCACCGCCCAGGCCCTCGAGCAGGGCAAGTCCGTCCTCTTCCTGCTCGAGGCCAACCCCGGCCCCGGCCTGGGCATCCTGCTCGCCTACATGGTCTTCGGGCGCGGCGCGGCGCGGGCCTCGGCCCCCGGTGCCGCGCTGATCCACTTCGTGGGCGGCATCCACGAGATCTACTTCCCGTACGTGCTCATGAAGCCGGCGCTGATCCTGGCGGCGATCGCCGGCGGCATGACGGGCATCTTCACCCTGACCCTGTTCGACGCCGGTCTGCGCGCCCCGGCCGCCCCCGGCTCGATCATCGCGGTCTTCGCGCAGGCCACCACCGACAGCTACGTGGGGGTCGCGGTCGCGGTGACTGCCGCGACCGCGGTGTCCTTCTTCGTGGCCTCGATCATCCTCAAGGCCTCCAAGGACAAGGGCGAGGGCGACCTCACGGAGGCCACCACCCGGATGGAGACCATGAAGGGCAAGAAGTCCTCCGTGGCCTCGGCCGTGGTCGGCACCAGCGGCGGCGCGGACACCGGCGGGCACAGCGCCCGTGAGCTGGCCGACGGCGGACCGGTCCAGCGCATCGTCTTCGCCTGCGACGCCGGCATGGGCTCCTCCGCGATGGGCGCCTCCGTGCTGCGGAACAAGGTCAAGGCGGCGGGCTTCGGCGACGTCAAGGTCACCAACGCGGCGATCGCCAACCTCACCGACGACTTCGACATCGTGGTCACCCACCAGGACCTGGCCACCCGCGCCCGGCCCAAGGTGCCCAGCGCCTCGGTGGTGACCGTCGACAACTTCATGGGCAGCCCCCGCTACGACGAGATCGTCGAGGCCGTGCAGCGGCGCAACGGCGCGGCCGTACCCGCCGGAGCGGGCGGCGCGGCGGCGGGTGCCGCCGGGGCCGGCGCCCCGGCCGGCGACACCGCGGCCGGCGAGGGCGCCGCGGAGTCCGGGGCCCCCATCCTCACCCGGGACCGGATCGTGATGGAGGGCGGCGCCCAGAACGCCGCCCAGGCCATCGACGAGGCCGGCGGACTGCTGGTCGCCGCGGGCGCCGTGACCGACGAGTACGTCACGTCCATGCACGAGCGCGAGGAGTCGGTGTCCACGTTCATGGGCAACGGCCTCGCCATCCCGCACGGCACCAACCAGGCGAAGGACAGCATCCGCTCCTCGGCCCTGTCGGTCGTGAAGTACCCCGAGGGCCTGGACTGGAACGGCAAGCCCGTCACCTGGGTGATCGGCATCGCCGGCAAGGACAACGAGCACCTGGCGATCCTGTCCCGCGTCGCGAAGATCTTCGGCAACAAGGAGAAGGTGCGCCAGCTCGACGAGGCGAGGACCGCCGACGACGTGCTCGACCTGCTGGGGAAGGTGAACGACTGATGAAGTGCGTCCACTTCGGAGCGGGCAACATCGGCCGCGGCTTCGTCGGCCTGCTCATGCACCGCTCGGGCTACGAGGTCGTCTTCGCCGACGTGGCGGCCCCGCTGATCGACGCGCTGGCCTCCACCCCCAGCTACACCGTGCACGAGGTCGGGGCCGGGTCCCGGGACACGGTCGTCGAGGGGTACCGGGCGGTCAACTCGGCGGACGACCCGGAGTCCGTGGTCGCCGAGATTGCCTCGGCGGACGTGGTCACCACGGCCGTGGGCGCGCACATCCTCCGGTTCGTGGCGCCGCTCGTGGCCCGCGGACTCGCCGCGCGCCCGGACGGCGCGTCCCCCGTGGCCGTCATGGCGTGCGAGAACGCCCTGTCCGCCACGGACCTGCTCGCCGAGGCGGTCCGCGCCGAGTACCCCGGCGAGGACCTCGACCGGCGGGCGGTGTTCGCCAACACCGCCGTCGACAGGATCGTGCCCCAGCAGGACGGCGGCGGGCTCGACGTGGTGGTGGAGCAGTTCCACGAGTGGGTCATCGACCGCACCCCCTTCGGGGGGCAGGAGCCCGCCATCGAGGGCGCGACGTACGTCGACGACCTCGTGCCCTACATCGAGCGGAAGCTGTTCACGGTCAACACCGGGCACGCCGCCTGTGCGTACTTCGGCTACCGCGCCGGCCGGCACCGCATCGCGGAGGCGATCGCCGACCCCGGGACCCGGGAGCGGGTCGCCGCGGCGCTCGCGGAGACCCAGGCGCTGCTCGTCGCGAAGCACGGGTTCGACGAGCAGGAGCACGGGCGGTACGTCGCGAAGATCCTCGACCGCTTCGCCAACGAGCACCTCCCGGACACCGTCGAGCGCGTCGGCCGCGCCCCGCTGCGCAAGCTCGGCCGGCACGAGCGGTTCGTGGGCCCGGCCGCCGAGCTCGCCGAACGGGGACTCGGCACCGAGGGACTGCAGGCGGCCGTGGCCGCCGCCCTGCGCTTCGACCCCGCCGACGACCCCGAGGCCGTCCGGCTGGGCGAGCTCCTCGGCACGCTCGCCCCGGCCGACGCCGTCCGGGAGATCACGGGACTCGACGCCGAGCACCCCCTCTTCCCGCCGCTCGAGGCGCTCGTGGCCGACGCCGCCCGGGAGCGCCGGGGCTGAGGAGGAGGCCCGCGGGCCCCTGCCGGCGGGCCGTCCCGTGCCCCCGAAGTGGCGGGAGCACGGGCCGCCCCGCCGCGTCCGGCAGGCCCGTCGGGGCGAGATGCATGCGGTACTGTGAAGCGCATGTGTGGAATTGTTGGATATGTGGGCCCCTCCTCCCAGCGGACGGACGAGCGCGGCACCGGCTCCGGGCACGACGCCCTGGACGTGCTCGTGGAGGGCCTGCGGCGCCTCGAGTACCGCGGCTACGACTCCGCGGGAGTCGCCGTCCTCGCCGACGGCAGCGTCGGCTTCCGGAAGAAGGCCGGCAAGCTGCTCAACCTCGAGCAGGAGCTGCGCGACAGCCCGCTGCCCCGCTCCAGCACCGGCATCGGCCACACCCGCTGGGCCACGCACGGCGGGCCGTCGGACGTCAACGCCCACCCGCACGTCGTCGACGGCGGCCGGCTCGCCGTGATCCACAACGGCATCATCGAGAACTTCGCCGAGATCAGGCGCGAGCTCGTCGAGAAGGGCCACGAGTTCCGCTCGGAGACCGACACCGAGGTCGCCGCCGCGCTGCTGGCCGACACCTACAACGACCTGGGCGACCAGGACCTCACCGCGGCCATGCAGGTGGCGTGCCGCCGGCTCGAGGGCGCGTTCACGCTCCTCGCCGTGCACGTGGACCACCCCGGCCGCGTGGTGGCCGCCCGGCGCAACTCCCCGCTGGTGCTCGGCCTGGGCGAGGGCGAGAACTTCCTCGGCTCCGACGTCTCCGGCTTCATCGACTACACCCGCGACGCCGTGGAGCTGGGCCAGGACCAGGTCGTGTCCATCACGGCCGACGACTACGAGATCACCGACTTCCACGGCAACCGCGCCGACGGCAAGCCCTTCCGGGTGCTGTGGGACGCCGCCGCCGCCGAGAAGGGCGGCTTCCCGTCCTTCATGGAGAAGGAGATCAACGAGCAGCCCGCCGCGGTGGAGCAGACCCTCATGGGCCGCACCGACCCGGAGGGCAACCTCGTCCTCGACGAGCTCAAGATCGACGAGGCGGTGCTCCGCGCCGTGGACAAGATCGTCGTCGTCGCCTGCGGAACGGCCGCCTACGCGGGCCAGGTGGCACGCTACGCGATCGAGCACTGGTGCCGGATCCCCACCGAGGTCGAGCTCGCCCACGAGTTCCGCTACCGCGACCCGATCGTCAACGAGCGGACCCTCGTGGTCGCGCTGTCCCAGTCCGGCGAGACCATGGACACCCTCATGGCGGTCCGGCACGCGCAGGAGCAGGGGGCCAAGGTCGTGGCGATCTGCAACACCAACGGCTCCACCATCCCGCGCGAGGCCGACGCCGCCCTGTACACGCACGCCGGCCCGGAGATCGCCGTCGCCTCGACCAAGGCGTTCCTGGCCCAGATCACCGCCGCGTACCTCCTGGGCCTCTACCTGGCCCAGCTGCGCGGCAACAAGTACAAGGACGAGATCGGGCAGATCCTCGCCGAGCTCGACGCCATGCCGGCCAAGATCCAGCAGGTCATCGACGCGCAGGACGGCGTGAAGGCGCTCGCGCAGTCCATGAAGGACGCCGCGTCGGTGCTCTTCCTGGGACGCCACGTCGGTTTCCCGGTGGCCCTCGAGGGGGCGCTCAAGCTCAAGGAGATCGCGTACATCCACGCCGAGGGCTTCGCCGCCGGCGAGCTCAAGCACGGGCCGATCGCCCTCATCGAGGAGGGCCAGCCGGTGTTCGTCATCGTCCCCTCGCCGCGCGGTCGCGACTCGCTGCACGCGAAGGTGGTCTCCAACATCCAGGAGATCCGCGCCCGCGGGGCCGTGACCATCGTGATCGCGGAGGAGGGGGACGAGGCCGTGGCCGACTACGCCAACCACATCTTCCGCGTGCCGCAGTCCCCGGTGCTGCTCCAGCCGCTGCTGACCACCGTCCCGCTGCAGATCTTCGCGTGCGAGCTGGCCACGGCGAAGGGTTACGACGTCGACCAGCCCCGCAACCTCGCGAAGTCCGTCACCGTCGAGTAGTCCGCGCCCGCCGCACCACCGGCCCGCCGCCCCGGATCGTCCCGGGC
>NZ_JBHVDI010000140.1:0-10352 GCF_042802875.1 Kocuria sp. NPDC057446
CTCCTTCCTCGTACCGGCGCCCGCTCCGCGGCGTGCGGGCGCGCGACCGGTCAGCCGATCTTCGTCAGCGGCGCGTAGCGCAGCAGCAGCCGCTTCTCGTCGGCCCCGAACCGCACCTTCGCCACGGTCTTGTCCCCGGCGCCCTCGACGGAGACCACGGTGCCCTTGCCGAAGGCCTTGTGGTCCACGGTGTCGCCGACCGTGAGGCTGGGGATCTCCTTGTTCGGCTGGACCCGTCCCGCCGTGGTCGCCCGAGACGGGGCCATCCGCTCGAAAGCGGCGTTCGACGCCGCCGCGGCCCCCCAGTACGAGCCGCGCATCGGGTCCCGCTGCCCGGATCCGCCGTGCAGCGCGGAGCCCCAGGACGCCGGGGCAGCGGACCCCTCCCGCTTCCAGTCCAGGAGCTCGGCCGGGATCTCGTCGAGGAACGGACTGGCCGGGTTGTACTGGGACTGCCCCCACATGGAGCGGAACTCGGAACGGGTGAGGTAGAGGCGCTCGCGGGCGCGGGTGAGCCCCACGTAGGCGAGGCGCCGCTCCTCCTCCATCTCCTTCGCGTCGGTGAGGGAGCGCTGGTGCGGGAACAGCCCGTGCTCCATGCCGGTCAGGAAGACCACGGGGAACTCGAGGCCCTTGGCGGTGTGCAGGGTCATGAGGGTGACCACGCCCTGGGCGCGGGCCTCGGCCACCTCCGCGGCGATCTGCTCGGCGCTCGGGCCGCCCTCGGTGCCGGCGGCGGGCCGGTTCGGGATCTGGTCGGCGTCGGCGACGAGGGAGACGTGCTCGAGGAACTCGGGCAGCCCGGCGTCCGGGTGGTCCCGCTCGAACTCCCGGACCACGGCCACGAGCTCCGCGAGGTTCTCCACCCGGGACTCGTCCTGGGGGTCCTGCGACTGGCGCAGCGCGGCGAGGTAGCCGGACTGCTCCAGGACGGCCTCGAGGACGGTGGCGGCGCCGGACCCCTCGGCCACCGAGGCGAGGTCGTCCATGAGCTGGACGAAGGCCTTGACCGCGTTGAGCGAGCGGGTGGCCATGCCGGGCGCCTCGTCGGCGCGGCGCAGCGCGGCCATGAAGGAGACCCGCTCGCGCTCGGCGAGCGCCGCGGCGGCGCCCTCCGCCCGGTCGCCGATGCCGCGCTTGGGCTCGTTGACGATCCGGCGGACGTTGATGTCGTCGTCCGGGTTCACGATCGCGCGGAGGTAGGACAGGGCGTCCTTGATCTCCTTGCGCTCGTAGAAGCGCGTGCCGCCCACCACCTTGTAGGGCAGGCCCACGCGCATGAGGATCTCCTCGAGGGAGCGCGACTGCGCGTTGGTGCGGTAGAACACGGCGACGTCGCCGGGGCGGTAGCCGTCCTCGTCCTGGAGCCGGTCGATCTCCTCGGCGATGAAGCGGGCCTCCTCGTGCTCGTTCTCGGCGGCGTAGCCGGTGATCTTCTCGCCGCTTCCGGAGGCCGTCCACAGCCGCTTGTCCCGGCGGCCCGTGTTCTTGGCGATCACCGCGTTGGCCGCCGTGAGGATGTTCTGGGTGGAGCGGTAGTTCTGCTCCAGCAGGATGGTGCGGGCCTGCGGGTAGTCCTGCTCGAAGTCGACGATGTTGCGGATGTCCGCCCCGCGGAACGCGTAGATCGACTGGTCCGAGTCGCCCACGACCGTCAGCTCGGCGGGCGGCACGGGGCTCGCCCCCGCACCGGCCGCGGCGTCCGCCCCGGTCCCCACGATCTCCCGGACCAGCGCGTACTGCGCGTGGTTGGTGTCCTGGTACTCGTCGATGAGCACGTGCCGGTACCGGCGCCGGTAGTACTCGGCGACCTGCGGGAACGCCCGCAGCATGTGCACGGTCTGGCTGATGAGGTCGTCGAAGTCCATGGCGTTGGCCGCGCGCAGCCGCTCGGTGTAGCCGCGGTAGACCTGGGCCACGGCGCTCTCGAAGGGGTCGGTCTCGGAGACCCGGGACAGGTAGGTCTCGTCGTCGACGAGCTCGTTCTTCAGCGCGGAGATCCGGTGCTGGATGCTCTTGGGCGCGAAGCGCTTGGGGTCGAGGTCGTGCTGCTTGGCCACGAGGGTGATGAGCCGCAGGGAGTCGGCGGAGTCGTAGATGGAGAAGGTCGACTTCAGGCCCACGCTCGCCGCCTCCCGCCGCAGCACGCGCACGCAGAAGGAGTGGAAGGTGGAGATCGTCATGGACCTCGCGCCGTCCCCCACCAGCTCGACCACGCGCTCGCGCATCTCGGCGGCGGCCTTGTTCGTGAACGTGATGGCCAGGATCTCGCCCTGGTGGGCGCGGCCGGTGGCCAGCAGGTGCGCGATCCGGTGGGTCAGCACGCGGGTCTTCCCGGAGCCGGCGCCGGCGACGATCAGCAGCGGCGAGCCGGCGTGCTCCACGGCGGCCCGCTGCGGGTCGTTGAGCCCTTCCACGAGCGCGTCGGCGGAGACGGTGCCGCGCCGTGGGCGGGCGTCGTCGCCGGGGCGGGCCGCGGAGGCGGAGGGCAGGAGCGGGTTGTCGAAGAGGTAGTCCATCGTGGGCCCAGTCTACCGAGGCCCGGTGACAGCCGGCCCGGGACGGCTCTCAGACGAAGTGCAGTTCGAGCCGGTGCCGGCCGTTGTCGTCCTCGACCCACAGCTCGGAGTCGGCGACCGTGACCCGCACGGGCCGCTGCAGCTCGATGTCGTCGTCGAACTCGACGGAGCCCTCGGCGCCTCCCCCGTAGACGGTGTCGAGCTCGCGGGTGGCGGGGTCGAGGTGCCGGATGGCGTCGTTGCCGGTGTCGGCGATCACGATGGACCCGTCGTAGAGGATCTGCAGGTCCTCCGGGTGGTCCAGCTGCGCCTGGTCCGCGGGCCCGTCCGCGAAGCCCGCACCGGCCCGGCCCACCACGGTGCAGACCTGCGGGCCGCCGTCGGGCTTGTCGGTGTCGATCTCGATGCAGCGCAGGCAGGAGGAGTCCCGGTCGATGAGCCACAGCGTGCCGCTGCCGTCCTCGGTGATGGACACGGTGGCGGCGAACTTGGCCTGCGCCGCCTTCCCGTCCCGCCGCCCGGACTCGCCCGTGCCCGCGAACTCGTAGAGCACGTCGGTGTACGGGTCCCAGCGGAAGAGCCGGTGCAGGGAGGGCACCGCCACGATCACGGCCGAGAGCTTGTGCGACCACACCATGTCGGCGATGGGGGCGCCGCCGAGGACGGAGCAGTCCACCGTGCGGCGGACCGTCTCGTGGTCCTTCTCGAACAGCGTGAGCACGTTGCCCTCGGTCAGCCGCATGAGCAGGCCGTCCGGGAGTCCGATGGACAGTTCCATGACCGGCACCTCCGTGTCGTCCTCGTCGAGCGTCCGGTCGTCGTCGACCGGTCCGCCCCCCGTGCGCTCCGATGGACCGGCTCGGGTGGCCCCAGCCTACCCCGCGGTCCCGGCGTGGGGTGGGGGGCGCGCGACCGGATAATGGGGACATGGGACTGACACGCGCACAGAAGGCACGCAAGCACGGCGGCCGCACGGCGGCACCGGGGCCGGCCCGGGGGACCCGTCTGCACGAGGCGGGTCCCGGCGAGCTCCGGCCCGAGCCCACGAGGTCGAGCTCGGGTCTCGTGGTGGGCGTGGCCATGGCCGTCTCGGCGATCCTGTGGCTGTACGTGCACGCCTGGATCCTCCCCCGCTTCGGCGCCGCCGCGGCCGGCGGGCTGAGCCTCCCGGAGTGGATGCCCGGAGGATTCGGCCAGGAGCACGCCCAGCGGCTCGCCACGGCGCTCGGCGAGCAGGGACGCGCCCAGTACGAGGCGGTGCACCGCTCCTCGGGGCTGCTGGCCCCGCTGTTCGTGGGACTGGCGTGGCTGCTGTTCGTGGCGGTCAACACCGCGTCCCGCGCCCGCCGGTGGCTGCGCTCGGCCGTGGTGCTCGGCTTCGCGGCCGTCTCCCTGGCCGGCAACGCGGCGATCGACGCCGCGCTCGCGGATCCCGGGGACGGCTCCGCCGTGACCACGGCCTCCGTGCTGGTGATCGCCCGCTGGGTGCTGCTCGTGCTGCTGCTCGCGGTGACCGTGACCGTCTCCGTGGAGGCCGTGCGGCGTCGCCGGTCGAGGAACGCCGGCGCCCCGGACCCGCGGCCCCGGCGGTGACCCGAGCTCCCGGCCGCGCGAGGGCCGACCGGTCCTGTCCCGGGCAGCAGGACGCCCCGGACCGTGCGGTCCGGGGCGTCCGTGCGTGCCCCCGATTGGATTCGAACCAACGACACCGGCTTTAGGAGAGCCGTGCTCTATCCCCTGAGCTACGGGGGCGACGCGAACAGTCTAGGGGGTCCCCCGGACCCCCGCTAACCGGCCGCGGCTAGGATCGGTCGCATGCCCGTCTACATCGATCCGCCGCTCTGGCCCGCCCACGGGACGCACTTCTCGCACCTGGTCTCCGACACCTCCTACGACGAGCTGCACGCGTTCGCGGAGCGGCTGGGCGTGGCCCGGCGCGCGTTCGACCGGGACCACTACGACGTGCCGGAGAGCCGGTACCACGAGGCGGTCACCGCGGGCGCGCTGCCGGTCGACGGCCGGCAGCTCACCCGCGTGCTGGTGCGCAGCGGGCTGCGCGTGCCGGCCCGGGCGCGGCCGGAGCGGATCGCCCGGGTGCTGCTGCGGCGGTGGGCCGCCCGCTTCCCGGCGCACCCGGCGCTGGGCGAGGAGCTCGTGCAGCGGTGGAGCGAGCCGCACCGGCACTACCACGGCCCCGCCCACCTGCTCGCGGTGCTCGAGGCCGTCGACCTGCTGCGGCCCGGCGCCGGACCGGGTCCCGGCGCCGGCGAGGCGCTGGTGCTGGCCGCCTGGTTCCACGACGCCGTCTACCGGGGCAGCCCCGGGGCGGACGAGCGGGAGTCGGCGGAGCTGGCCCGCACCCGGCTGACCGCCGCCGGCTTCCCGGAGCCGCTCGCTGCGGAGGTCGAGCGGCTGGTCCTGCTGACCCTCGGGCACCGTGTCCCGGACGGGGACACCGTCGGTGCCGTGCTGCTGGACGCGGACCTCTCGGTGCTCGGCGCGGACCCGGCCGGCTACGCCGCCTACGCGGCCGGTGTGCGGAAGGAGTACGCCCACGTGCCCGGCCCCGCGTTCGCCCGGGCCAGGCTGCGCGTGCTCGAGGACCTCCTCGGCCGGCATCCGCTGTTCCGGACCGCCGAGGCGCGGCGCCGGTGGGGCCCGGCGGCGGTCCGCAACCTCGAGGCCGAGATCGGCCGGCTGCGCCTGGCCGCCGGGGAGCCCTCCCCCGGTCCCCCTGCGGGCGCCGACGTCCTCACCATCACCGCCGTGTGCCTGCGGGACGACGACGGAGCACTGCTCACGGTGCGCAAGCGCGGCACGGAGCGCTACATGCTGGTGGGGGGCAAGCTCGACCCCGGCGAGTCCGCCGCGGCGGCGGCCGTCCGGGAGACGGCGGAGGAGGTCGGCCTGCGGCTGGACACCGCCCAGCTGCAGCCGCTCGGGGTGTTCGAGGCGCCGGCGGCGAACGAGGCCGGCACGTGGGTGCGGTGCACGGTGTTCACGGCGCCGCTCACGGGACGGCCCGTGCCGCTCGCGGAGATCGAGGAGCTGCGCTGGCAGCCGGTGGACGGGGAGTCCTCGGCGGCGCTGCCGGCGGATCTCGCCCCGCTGCTGCGCGAGCACGTCATTCCGGCGCTGAGCCGCGCTCCCCGGACTCCCGGATCCCGTCCGGGGCGTGCCGCCTCCGGTGCAGCACGATCCCGGTGACCAGGCCGAGCACGATCCCGACGCCGCCCAGGACGGACAGCCACATCGCCACGTGGCCCACGAAGGCCGCGACGACGAAGCCGGCCACGATGCCGGGCACGGCGCCGCCGATCATGCCGTAGGCCATGTAGGCGTACTCACGGTCGAGGCTCGTGCGGGCGCTGCGGCTGTAGTCGGTGGACATGGGACCAGTCTATCCGCCGCCGTGGTGGCCGCCGGGACGACAGCGGGTGCGCGGTTCCCGTCTGGCCGACCAGGAACCGCGCACCCGAAGCGGTGCTCTCGCGTGCGGTCAGCGCACGCGGACGTAGACGGGGCCGGAGCCCACGTTGACGCTGTCGACGACGGTCGTGCCGCCGTTCCAGCCGCCGTGCACGGCCTTGCCGCCGCCGATGTAGACGCCGATGTGGGCCGAGCCCATGCCGCCGTCGGCGTAGTAGACGAGGTCGCCGGGCTGCGCCTGGCCGGCGGAGACCTGCGTGCCGAGGCTCAGGTAGGAGGCCGGCCAGCCGTGGTGGTTGATGCCGGCGGCGCGCAGGGCGTTCGTGACGAGCGCCGTGCAGTCCTGGGCGACGCCGAGCTGGCCCATGGCGGCGGAGGAGATGGTCGCGCCCTTGCCGGAGGACGAGCTCTGCGGGGTGACCGTGCGCTCGGCGGCCGGGGCCGCCTGCACGGCAGGCTTCGGAGCAGGGGCAGGGGCCGGCTTCGGGGCCGGGGCCGCCTGCACGGCAGGCTTCGGAGCAGGGGCAGGGGCCGGCTTCGGAGCCGGAGCCGCCTGCACGGCGGGAGCGGGGGCCGGGGCGGCCTGGACGACCGGCTCCGCCGCGGGAGCGGCGGCCGGAGCGGGAGCGGCGGCCGGAGCGGGAGCGGCCACGGCCTTCGGGGCAGGAGCGGCCACGGCGGGCGCCGCGACGGCCGGCGCCTGGACCTTCTGCTCGGTCTTCTTATCGGCCGTCTTCTTCTCGGCCGTCTTCTTCTCGGCCTGCCCCTTCTGGTCCTTCGCGGTCTTGGTCACGTGGGCGACCGGCTCGAGGGACACGGTGGGCGCCGCGGTGGGGGCGGCGGCGGCGACGGCGGAGAGCGGGGCGTCGGCGGTGGCCTCCGGGGCCGGAGCGGCCTGCACGGAGACGGTGGTGGCGAGGGCGAGGCCGGAGAAGGCGGCCACGGCGGCCACGGTGCGGGCCTTGCCGGAGAAGATCGAGCCGATGCCGTTCGAGGGGGTCAGGTCACGGGTCATGAGGAGTTCAGACGACTTTCTGTCGGAGCCGGGCCTGCCGGAGGGCGCGGGTGACAGCACGGATCACCCCGGACGGTGCACGGGGTGAGCGGATGTCCGGCAGGGCTGCGTTCCGGGATCGGGAACGACGGCCGGGCGAGCGGAGGAGGGGTGCCGTCCGGGCGGACGGCGGACGCCGCCGGGAACCGGGAGAGCGGCTCGCGGCGCGCGAGGAACTGCGAGGGGGCGACCGGGGCCGCCCGGGACGAGGTGCTCGTCCCGGGCGGCGGGCCGGATCAGATGCTGTAGTAGCCGTCCAGCTGCATGGCGTTGACGGAGTGGATCTGCGTACCCTGGCTCGGGTTGAGCGCGGAGATCATCTTGCCGGCGCCGATGTAGATGCCGACGTGGGAGCCGCCGTTCTGGGAGACCAGGTCACCGGGCTGCGGGTTGGCGGTGGGGGTGCCGGCCGCGAACTGGGCCCAGGTGGTGCGGGGCAGGTCGATGCCGTTCTGGGCGAAGACCCACTGGGTGAAGCCGGAGCAGTCCCAGGCGCCGTAGGAGGTCCCGCCGAAGACGTAGCCGGAGCCGATGCCCTGGTGGGCGGTGCCCACGATGCCGCCGGCGGCCGGGGAGATCTCGGTGCTGACGGTGGACTGCGGGGTCACGCTCGAGGTGGCGGCGGTCTGCTGCGGGGCCGGGGCCGGAGCCGGGGCCTCGTAGGCCGGGGCGGCGGGCTGCGCGGCGACCGGGGCCTGGTAGGTGTACGAGGCGAACTGGGTCAGCGAGGCGGAGGCCGGGGCCGAGTAGGCCGCACCGGTCTCGACGGGAGCCTGGGCGAACGCCTGGGCCGGAGCGACGGAGCCGAGCATCGCGGCGCCGGCGGCAGCCGCGGCGATGGTGGTGTTGCGCACGGCGTGCGAGGTGGTCTCGGCACGGTGGCGGGCAGCGTTCTGCTGGAAAAGCGACATGGTTGAGTTCCTCCCTTTGCCTACGAGGTGAGCTGTCGGATTCGGGTGGGAGACACCCGGTCGCAGAGCGCGTGCGCTCTGACGACTTAACCCCAAGGACCCGGATCACCGGGACCGAAAATGGTTCCCCCGCTTCTGCCAAGCAGTTTCTGTGTAGAGGCCACGGGCACCGGCAGAATTCGGCGATGTGCTCCGTGGGCGCCGATCCGACCAGTGATCGGCACGCGTTGAACAGTACATGACTGATTACGGAAGTGTCACGTTTTGATCACGACGGATAACGAACGGGACACTCAGCAGCTCTCAATGAGCCGTTATTGAGACCTTGACTCCGATTAATGTGCGTCCGTGACATGGTGTGGAGTGGGGTTGGAGGCCGCGAGAACCCGCTTCCCACCAGGGCGGAGTGCTCCCACGGGCCGGATCGGCACGACCTGGACGAAAGTGCCTTGTGAACGTCCCCACACCCGGGGACGACCGGTCTCAGGGCCCGTTGCAGGCCCCTCCCGGGAACCGCTCGTCGGCCTCCCGGACCTCGTGCGGACCTCAGCGGGCGAGGACCCGGATGGCCGCGGCGGTGCGCAGGTCGACCTCCGCGGAGCGCCCCGTGGCCGGGACCTCGATCCGCACGGTCTGCCCGTCCACCCCGGCCCTGACCTCCGCGCCCGTGAGCACGCCCACGTCGCTCAGCACGCGCAGGAGGTCCGCGTCCGCCTGCACCACCTCCGGCAGCAGCGCCACCGTGTGCGAGCCCTCCGGGTCGTGGCGGGCCGCGTCGAGCAGGGAGGGGTGGGCCGCCGCGGGACTCTCCTCGACCCCGAGAGCCGCCAGGCCCGGGATCGGCGTGCCGTAGGGCGAGTACCGGGGGCTGTGCAGGAGTTCCACGAGCCGCCGCTCGACCTGCTCGCTCATCACGTGCTCCCAGCGGCACGCCTCGTCGTGGACCTGGGCCAGGTCCAGGCCGATGACGTCGGCGAGCAGCCGCTCCGCCAGCCGGTGCTTGCGCATCACCTGCACGGCCCGCTCCCGGCCCAGCTCGGTGAGCAGCAGCGACCGGTCCGGGCCGACCGTCAGCAGACCGTCCCGTTCCATCCGGGACACCGTCTGCGAGACCGTGGGCCCGGAGTGGTCGAGGCGCTCGACGATCCGCGCCCGCATCGGCGTGATCCCCTCCTCCTCGAGCTCGAGAACGGTCCGCAGGTACATCTCCGTGGTGTCGATCAGCTCGCTCATGCCTCAGTCATCCTTCGTCCGGCCGTCCGGGTCCGGGGATCCCGCCCGGACCGGTCTACCCGCACGAGCTTAGTGCGCACGCCCCGCGGCGGCCCGGACGGAGACGCGGCGCCGCAGGGCCCGTCGCCCGGGGGGTGGGGCAGAATGGGCCGAGGCGAGGACGGCGCGAGCCTCAGGACGCCGCCCGCCACCTGCCGCACGTCACCCACGAGGGAGCGCCCGTTGCCCGCACACGTCACCATCCCCCAGCACCTGCTGCCCGCCGACGGCCGGTTCGGCGCCGGTCCCTCGAAGATCCGCCCGGCGCAGGTCGAGGCCGTGTCCCGGGCGGGGGCCGCCCTGCTCGGCACCTCCCACCGCCAGGCGCCGGTGCAGGAGCTCGTGGGCTCGGTGCGCGAGGGCCTCGCGCAGTTCCTCGGCCTCCCCGACGGCCACGAGGTGCTCCTGGGCCTGGGCGGGGCCACCGCGTTCTGGGACGCGGCCGCCTTCGGGCTCGTCGAGCGGCGGGCCCAGCACCTGGTGTTCGGGGAGTTCGGGGCGAAGTTCGCCCAGGCCACCGACGGCGCCCCGTTCCTGGAGGCCTCCTCGGTCGTGGAGTCCGCCCCCGGAACCCGCCCGGAGGCCCGCGCGGAAGAGGGCGTGGACGTGTACGCGTGGCCCCAGAACGAGACCTCCACCGGGGTCGCCGCCCCCGTGCACCGGCCCGCGGGCATCGCCGACGACGCCCTGGTGCTGGTGGACGCGACCTCGGCCGCCGGCGGGATGGCCGCGGAGGTCGCCGCCACGGACGTCTACTACTTCTCCCCGCAGAAGAACCTCGGCTCGGACGGCGGACTGTGGCTGGGCGCGTTCTCCCCCGCGGCGGTCGAGCGGATCGAGCGGATCGGCGCCTCCGGGCGCTGGATCCCCGACTTCCTGCGGCTCACCACGGCGCTCGAGAACTCCCGGAAGAACCAGACCTACAACACCCCCGCCCTGGCCACGCTGGTGCTGCTCGACGAGCAGCTCCGCTGGCTCAACGAGCAGGGCGGCATGGCCTGGGCCGCGACCCGCACGAGGACCTCCTCCGACCTCGTCTACGACTGGGCCGAGGCCTCGACCTTCGCGACCCCGTTCGTGGCCCGCCCCGAGGACCGCTCGAGCGTGATCACCACGGTGGACTTCGACGACGCCGTGGACGCGGCCGCCGTCGCGGCGGTCCTGCGC
>NZ_JBHVDI010000141.1:0-10323 GCF_042802875.1 Kocuria sp. NPDC057446
GGGGCAGGCGCCCCGTGCGGGGCGCCTGCCGTCACGGGATCAGCTGGACATCATCGCGGGGCTCGCCTGCTGGGGCTCGCGCTCCACCCGCACGTGCTCGTTGGGCACGCAGTGGGTCATGGTGAGACCCTCCACGCTGCGCGGGCCGTTGTTGCCGAGGTTCGCCACGCGCTGCAGCTCCGCCTCGGTCAGGCGCTGGGTGGGCAGCGGGCCCAGGTCGCGCACGTCCTCGAGGGAGACGCCGATGCCGTCGCCCACGCGGCGGCCCATCTCGTCCTCGATCATGTAGAAGTGCCAGACCATGCGCTCCTGGATCGGGCGGTCGCACTGGGACAGGGCACCGACCAGGTTGGCGATGAGCTCCTCCTTCTCCCAGTCCTCCTGGAGCTGGAAGCGCTCGCCGGCCTGCTGGTAGTCGTTGGTCCGCTCGATCTGGGCGCGGGTCAGGCGCGCGTTGAGCTGCGGACCGACCTCGGGCTGGTAGCCCTCGGGCTTCGGGGTCTCCTGCACGCCACCGGTGATGGACGGCTCGTAGTTGACGTGCGGGTTCTGGCCGGGGGCCACGTCCACGCCGTAGGCCATCTGGCCGTCGCGCTGGTTGGTGGCCACCGGGGCCTTCGGTGCGTTGACCGGCAGCTGCAGGTAGTTCGGGCCCACGCGGTAGCGCTGGGTGTCCGAGTAGGAGAAGGTGCGGCCCACGAGCATCTTGTCGTCGGAGAAGTCGAGGCCGTCCACCAGCACGCCGGTGCCGAAGGCGATCTGCTCGTTCTCGGCGAAGAAGTTCTGCGGGTTGCGGTTGAGCACCATGCGACCGACCGGCTTCGGCGGGAACAGCTCCTCCGGCCACACCTTGGTGTCGTCCAGCGGGTCGAAGTCCAGCTCGGGGTGGTCGTGGTCCTCCATGACCTGGACCTGCAGCTCCCACTCGGGGTAGTCGCCCGCCTCGATCGCGTCGTAGAGGTCCTTGGTGTGCGAACCGAGCGTCTGGGCCTGGATGTTCGCCGCGTCCTCGGAGGTCAGCGACTTCACGCCCTGCTTCGGGATCCAGTGGTACTTCACCAGCACGGACTCACCGGCGGCGTTGACCCACTTGTAGGTGTTCACGCCGAAGCCCTGCTGGTGGCGGTAGTCCGCCGGGATCCCGCGCGGGGAGAACAGGATCGTGACCATGTGCATCGCCTCGGGCGACTGGCTCCAGAAGTCGAAGGCGCGGTTGGCGACGCCGGCCTCGAAGTTCACGGGGTCCGGCTTCTGGGAGTGGATGAAGTCCGGGAACTTGATGGCGTCACGGATGAAGAAGACGCCGAGGTTGTTGCCGACGAGGTCCCAGTTGCCGTCCTCGGTGTAGAACTTCACGGCGAAGCCGCGGGGGTCGCGGGCCACCTCGGAGGAGTCCCGGCCGCCGGCCACGGTGGAGAAGCGCACGGCGGTCTCGGTGCGCTTGCCGGCCTCCTGGAAGAGCTTCGCGCGGGTGTACTTGGCGATGGGCTCGTCGCCGAACTTGCCGTAGGCCTCGAAGTAGCCGAAGGCCGTGGTGCCGCGGGCGTGCACCACGCGCTCGGGGATGCGCTCGCGGTCGAAGTGGCTCATCTTCTCGAGGAACGCGTAGTTCTCGAGGGTCGCGGGACCGCGCGAGCCGACGGTGCGGGTGTTCTGGTTGTCGTGGACCGGGTGGCCCTGGCGCGTGGTCAGGGTCTGGTCGGGAACGTTCGTCATGGGGTTCCTCTCGATAGGGGCCGGATGTCCGGGAGGCCGGGGCGGGACCGCTCCGGCCTGCCCGGGTGCGGTCATCGGTGCCGACGACAGCTCTCGCCCAGTATGTCGGAAGCGGCGGGCTATTGCTAGCGATTCATAATTGCGGAGTGGCGGACCGTGCCGGTGCAGGTGGGAGGGGGGTCCGAGAGCCGCGGTGGGCCGGCGCTCCCAGTCGACCACCGGGTGCGGGGAGCGTCAAGGGTGCCCCGGCCGGGGCGCGGAGCCCCGTGCCGGACCGATCGCCGGACTATGCATAAATACAAGTTGCCGTGTATAGTCATGCACAGAAGGCGGGGGTCACGTCGTGGCGCCCGGACCATCGACGAAGGGAAACACCGTGACCGAGCGTGTTGTGCTGGCCTACTCCGGAGGCCTCGACACCTCCGTGGCCATCGGCTGGATCGGCGAGGCGACGGGGGCCGAGGTCATCGCCGTGGCCGTCGACGTCGGACAGGGCGGCGAGGACCTGGAGACCATCCGCCGGCGCGCCCTCGACTGCGGGGCCGTCGAGGCCTACGTGGCCGACGCCCGTGACGAGTTCGCCGCCGAGTACTGCATGCCGGCGCTGCAGGCGAACGCCCTGTACATGGACGCCTACCCGGTGGTCTCCGCGCTGTCCCGCCCGGTGATCGTCAAGCACCTCGTGGCCGCGGCCCAGCGGTTCGGCGCCTCCACCGTGGCCCACGGCTGCACGGGCAAGGGCAACGACCAGGTCCGCTTCGAGGTCGGCATCCAGACGCTGGGCCCCGAACTGAAGTGCATCGCGCCGGTCCGCGACCTCGCCCTGACCCGCGACAAGGCCATCAACTACGCCGAGAAGCACCACCTGCCCATCGCCACGACCAAGAAGAACCCCTTCTCGATCGACCAGAACGTGTGGGGCCGGGCCGTGGAGACCGGGTTCCTCGAGGACATCTGGAACGCCCCGACCAAGGACGTCTACGACTACACGGACGACCCCACGTTCCCGCCGCCGGCCGACGAGGTCGTGATCAGCTTCAAGGGCGGCATCCCCGTGGCCCTCGACGGTCAGCCCGTCACGCCGCTGCAGGCCATCCAGGAGATGAACCGGCGCGCCGGGGCCCAGGGCGTGGGCCGGATCGACATCGTCGAGGACCGGCTCGTGGGCATCAAGTCCCGCGAGGTCTACGAGGCCCCCGGCGCCATGGCCCTCATCGCCGCGCACCGCGAGCTGGAGAACGTGACGGTCGAGCGCGAGCAGGCCCGCTTCAAGCGGATGGCCACCCAGCGCTGGACCGAGCTCGTCTACGACGGCCAGTGGTTCTCCCCGCTCAAGCAGTCCCTCGACGCCTTCATCCAGGACACCCAGAAGTACGTGGACGGCGACATCCGGATGACCCTGCACGCCGGTCAGGCCACGGTCACGGGCCGCCGCTCGAACACGTCCCTGTACGACTTCAACCTCGCGACCTACGACGAGGGCGACGCCTTCGACCAGTCCCAGGCCCGCGGGTTCATCGAGCTGTTCGGCATGTCCTCCAAGGTCGCGGCCTCCCGCGAGCAGCGGATCGCCGCCGAGGCCCGGCAGACCCAGGGCGCGTAGGCTCGTCCCCAGCAGGACCGGGCACGACGACGGAGGGCCCCGCCCCGGCGGGGCCCTTCGTCCACGCCCGGCCGACCCGGCCCCGGCGGATCCGACCCCGGCGGCCCCGACCCCGGCGGACTCCAGCCGGCGGACCGACGAGGAGAGACATGGCGCAGCAGGACAAGCACGGGACCAACGAGGGTGCGCTCTGGGGCGGGCGCTTCGCCGGGGGACCGGCCGACGCCCTCGCGGCGCTGAGCAGGTCGACGCACTTCGACTGGCGCCTGGCCCCCTACGACATCGCCGGCTCCCGGGCCCACGCCCGGGTCCTGCACACCGCCGGGCTCCTGACCGGCGACGAGCTCGAGGGCATGCTCGACGCCCTCGACCGGCTCGAGGCCGACGTCCGGTCCGGGGTCTACGCCCCCGCGGCCTCGGACGAGGACGTCCACGGATCCCTCGAGAAGGGACTCATCGAGCGCGCCGGCCCCGAGCTCGGCGGCAAGCTGCGCGCCGGCCGGTCCCGCAACGACCAGATCGCCACCCTGGGGCGGATGTACCTGCGCGACCACGCCGCGATCATCGCCCGCAACGTGCTCGACGTCGTGCAGGCGCTCCTGGACCAGGCGAAGGCCCACCCGGAGGCCCCGATGCCCGGGCGCACCCACCTCCAGCACGCCCAGCCGGTGCTGCTGTCCCACCACCTGCTCGCCCACGCCTGGGCCATGCTGCGCGACGTCCAGCGCCTCGTCGACTGGGACGCCCGCGCCGCTGTCTCCCCGTACGGCTCCGGCGCGCTCGCCGGGTCGTCGCTGGGCCTCGACCCGCGGGCCGTCGCCGCCGAACTGGGCTTCGACTCCGCCGTGCACAACTCCATCGACGGCACCGCGGCCCGGGACGTCTACGCCGAGTTCTCCTGGGTGACGGCCATGATCGCCGTGGACATGTCCCGGATCTCCGAGGAGATCACCACGTGGGCCACCAAGGAGTTCTCCTTCGTCACCCTCGACGACGCCTTCTCCACCGGGTCCTCGATCATGCCGCAGAAGAAGAACCCGGACATCGCCGAGCTCGCCCGTGGCAAGGCCGGCCGGCTGATCGGCGACCTCACCGGGCTGCTGGCCACGCTCAAGGGCCTGCCCCTCGCCTACAACCGTGACCTCCAGGAGGACAAGGAGCCGGTCTTCGACGCCATCGACCAGCTCGAGGTGCTGCTGCCCGCGGTCGCGGGGATGATCGCCACCCTCGACTTCAACACGGAGCGCATGGCCGAGCTCGCCCCCCAGGGCTTCGCCCTGGCCACCGACGTCGCGGAGTGGCTCGTGCGCCAGGGCGTTCCCTTCCGGGACGCGCACGAGGTCGCCGGGGACGCCGTCCGGGTCTGCGAGCAGCGCGGCATCGAGCTGTGGGACCTCTCCGACGAGGACTTCGCCGCGATCTCCGCCCGGCTCACCCCCGGCGTGCGCGAGGTGCTCACGGTGGCGGGCTCGCTGGCCTCGCGCAGCGCCCAGGGCGGAACGGCGCCCTCGGCCGTGGCCGCGCAGACCGGCGAGCTCGAGCGCCAGGTGGCCGAGGCCGCGGAGTTCTCGCGGCGGGCCCCGATCGTCGCGGGATGAGCCGGCGCGAGCCGGTCACCGGGCCCGCGCTGCTCGAGCTGCTGTCCCGGCCGGCGCCCGAGGTCGCCCCGCGGCTGCTCGGCGCACTGTTCGGCCACCGCACCGGCGAGGGCACCGTGGTCCTGCGGCTCACGGAGGTCGAGGCCTACGGCGGCCCGGACGGCTCCGACCTGCCGGACCCGGGGGCGCACACGTGGCGCGGGCGCACGGCGCGCAACGCCTCCATGTTCGGCCCGCCGGGCCACGTCTACGTGTACTTCACCTACGGGATGCACCACGCCGTGAACCTGGTCTGCCGCCCCGAGGGCACCGCGGGCGGGTGCCTGCTCCGCGCCGGCGAGGTGGTCGAGGGCGTGGAGCTCGCCCGGGCCCGCCGGGCCGCGGGACGGTCCCGGCCGGTGCCCGACACCGCGCTGGCCCGGGGCCCGGGCAATCTCGCCAAGGCCCTGGGCATCGACCTGAGCCACGACGGCGCCGCGCTCGCCGGGACGGCGCAGGCCGCGGCGCCGGGCTTCTTCCTGCGCCTGGACGGCCCGCTGCCCGGCGCCGCCGGTCCGCGCACCGGGGTGTCCGGGCCCGGCGGGACCCCCGAGTTCCCCTGGCGGTGGTGGCTGCCGGGGGAGCCCACCGTCTCCCCGTACCGCGCCGCGGTCCCACGCCGGCGCCGCTGAGCCCCGGTGGGACCGGGACGGCTAGCATGAGCGACGTGACTGAATCCGTTGAGCAGATGATCGAGCGCCTGTGCGTGAAGATCCCCGACTACCCGGAGCCGGGCGTCCTCTTCCGCGACCTGACGCCCCTGTTCGCGGACGGTCCCGGCTTCCGGCGCACCGTCGACGCCCTGGCCGACGCCTTCCGCGGCCAGTTCGACCACGTGGCCGGCGTCGAGGCGCGCGGGTTCCTCATGGCCGGGGCCGTGGCCTACGCCACGGGCGTGGGCCTCATCCCCGTGCGCAAGGCCGGGAAGCTGCCGCGGGAGACCTTCCGCGAGGAGTACGTCCTGGAGTACGGCTCGGCGGTGCTGGAGATCCACACCGACGACGTGCCCCGCGGCGCCCGCGTGCTCGTGCTCGACGACATCCTCGCGACCGGCGGCACCCTGGGGGCCACGGCGCAGCTGCTGCACCGGGCCGGGCTGCACGTCGCCGGGTTCGGACTGATCATGGAGCTCACCGACCTGCGGGGCCGCAGCCAGCTCGGCGGGCATCGCGTCCGGGCCCTGTACCGGGTCTGACCTGGGGCGCAGCACCCCGGCGAAGCACTGTGACGCACCGCGCGGCGGGGACGTCTCCGCAACGCCCGCCGACCGGTAGAATCGATGGTCTGTTCGATCCGGAACGAGGTGTCCACCCATGGCAGAGACCGTCGCCACGATGGCGGCCGAGCAACTTGCTGTCGAGCGCGCGTACGTCGCGATGCTCTACGACCGGCTCGACGAGCTGCGGGCCGAGAAGACCGCGGAGCTGGCGGCCGTGCGGCGCAGCGAGTCCTTCGGCAACCACCAGAACCGCGCGGAGCGCGACGCGTTCGCGACCCACTACGAGGACCGCCTCGCCCAGCTCGAGGCCGTGGACCACCGTCTCGTCTTCGGACGCCTGGACGGCCACGACGGCGACCGCCGCTACGTCGGGCGCATCGGCCTCGCCACCTCCGACCACCAGCGGCTCATGGTGGACTGGCGCGCCCGTGAGGCCGCCGCGTTCTACCAGGCCACGGCGCAGAGCCCCATGGGCGTCCGGCGCCGCCGGCACCTCATCCTCGAGGGCCGCGACGTCGCCGCCCTCGAGGACGACGTCCTCGACCCGGACATGCTCGAGGACGAGGGCGTGCTCCACGGGGAGGGCGCGCTGCTGGCGGCGCTGAACCAGAAGCGCACCGGCCGGATGTCGGACATCGTCGCGACCATCCAGGCCGAGCAGGACCGGATCATCCGCGCCCCGCTGCCGGGCGTGCGCGTGGTCCAGGGCGGGCCCGGCACCGGCAAGACCGCCGTGGCCCTGCACCGGGCGGCGTACCTGCTCTACGAGCACCGGGAGCGGCTGCGCAAGGCCGGGGTGCTGATCGTCGGGCCGTCGTCGTCGTTCATGTGGTACATCGAACGGGTGCTGCCGGCGCTCGGCGAGACCGGCGTCGTGATGTCCTCCCTGTCCGAGCTGTTCCCCGGTGTGAGCGCCGTCCCCGAGCGGGATCCGCGCACCGCACGGCTCAAGGCGGGCCTGGACATGGTCGACGTCGTCGCCCGCGCCGTGCGGGACCGGCAGAAGGTGCCCGCGGCGGAGCAGGTGCTGCGCGTGGACACCCACCGGGTGACCCTGACCCCGCGCACGGTCAAGCGAGCCCGGGACAAGGCCCGCGCCACCGGCAAGCCGCACAACGAGGCCCGCAACACCTTCGTGAAGATCGTGCTGCGCGAGCTCACCGAGCAGCTCGGCGAGCACCTCAACACCACCAGCGGCAACGTCATGGACCGCTCCTACCTCGCGGAGGACATCCGGCAGTCCCGGGACGTGCGGATCGCGCTCAACCTCGCGTGGATGCCGATGTCGCCCCAGACCCTCGTCGGGCAGCTGTTCAGCAAGCGCCACTACCTGGAGTCCGCCGCCCCGCATCTCGACGCCGCCCAGGTCGACGCCCTGCTGCGCCCGGCCGACGCCCCCTTCACCGTGGCCGACGTGCCGCTGCTGGACGAGGCCGCCGAGCTGCTGGGCGACCTCGACGAGGCGGGGGTGCGCCGGCGCGCCGAGACGGACCGCGAGCTCCGCAAGGCGACCGACAACGCCGAGCACGCGCTGCAGAACATGCACCAGAGCCTCGAGGACGTCGGGGCGGACGGCATCGTGACCGCCGCCCAGCTCACGGACTTCAACGCCGTCACCCCGCACCGGATGACCGCGGCCGAGGCCGCGACCGCGGACCGCACGTGGGCCTACGGGCACGTCGTCGTCGACGAGGCCCAGGAGCTGTCGCCGATGCAGTGGCGCGTGCTGATGCGCCGGTGCCCCATGAAGTCGTTCACCGTGGTCGGCGACATCGCCCAGGCGGGCTCGGCCACGGCCGCCCGCAGCTGGCAGGACGCGCTCGAGCCCTTCGTGGGGGAGCGGTTCGCCCTCGACGAGCTCACGGTGAACTACCGCACGCCCGCCGCGATCGCCGAGGCCGCGGTCGAGGTCGCCCGCGGCGCCGGCCTGGACCTCTCCGCCCCCCGGGCCGTCCGCGAGGGCGAGCCGCCGATCGTGCAGCGCGTCGGTGCCGGCGACGTGGTCGACGGCGTCCTGGACCAGGTGCGCACCGAGCTCGAGCTCGTCAACGGCGGGCTCGTGGCCGTGATCGTGCCTGAGGACCGCGTGCAGGAGATCGGCACGGCGCTCGCCGGGGCCCTGCCCGGACTCGTCGGCGCCGGCGTCCGCCGGCTGGACCGGCAGGTCGTGGTGCTCTCCGCGTGGGACGCCAAGGGACTCGAGTTCGACTCGGTGGTGGTCCTCGAGCCGCAGGCGCTCGTCGAGGAGGTCGGCGGAGGCGTCGGCAATCTGTACGTGGCCATGACCCGGCCCACCCAGCGGCTGCGCGTCGTCGCGGCCCGGCCGCTCCCGGTGGGCCTGGACCGGTTCTGAGCCGGCACCGCCCGGAGGCACCGGGGCGCGGAGGGGGACGCCCCCGCGCCCTGGTACCTTGGAAGCCGTGTCGAACGCTATAGACCTGGACCTCCAGCACAACGATCCGTCCTTCGCCACCGTGTGGCAGGAGCTGCAGTGGCGCGGGCTCGTGCACGTGTCCACCGACGAGGCGGCGCTCGAGAAGGCGCTGTCGGAGGAGACGCTCACCTACTACTGCGGGTTCGACCCGACGGCGGCGTCCCTGCACCTGGGGCACCTGGTGCAGCTGCTGCTGATGCGCCGGCTCCAGCTCGCCGGTCACCACCCGATCGGGCTGGTGGGCGGGTCCACCGGACTCATCGGCGACCCCCGCCAGACCTCCGAGCGGATCCTGAACTCCAAGGAGACAGTGGCGCAGTGGGTCGACCTGCTGCGCGCCCAGGTCGAGCGCTTCCTCTCCTTCGAGGGCGAGAACCGGGCCGTCATGGTCAACAACCTGGACTGGACCTCCCAGCTGTCGGCCATCGACTTCCTCCGCGACATCGGCAAGCACTTCCGGGTCGGCACGATGATCAAGAAGGACATCGTGGCCAAGCGGTTGCACTCGGACGAGGGGATCTCCTACACCGAGTTCAGCTACCAGATCCTGCAGGGCCTGGACTACCTGAACCTCTACCGCGAGCACGGGTGCACCCTGCAGACCGGCGGCTCCGACCAGTGGGGCAACCTGACCTCCGGCACCGAGCTGATCCGCAAGGTCGAGGGCACCTCCGTGCACGCCGTGGGCACCCCGCTGATCACCAACTCGGACGGGACGAAGTTCGGCAAGTCCGAGGGCAACGCCGTGTGGCTGGACCCGGAGCTGACCTCGCCGTACGCCTTCTACCAGTTCTGGCTCAACACCGCCGACGCCGACGTGGTCGACCGGCTGAAGGTCTTCACCTTCCTCGCCCGCGCCGAGATCGAGGAGCTGGCCCGGGCGGTCGCGGAGGAGCCGTACAAGAGGCAGGCCCAGAAGGTGCTGGCCTGGGAGGTCAACACCATGGTGCACGGCGTCGAGGCGACCGAGAAGGCCATCGCGGCCTCGGCCGCCGTCTTCGGGCGGGGCGAGCTCGCGGAGCTCGACGAGCAGACCCTGGACTCGGTGGCCCGGGAGCTGCCCGGGGCGAGTGTGGCCTCCGGGTCCCTGCAGGTCGCCGATCTGCTGGTGGCCACCGGACTGTCGGAGTCGAAGTCCGCGGCGCGCCGGACCCTCAAGGAGGGCGGGGCCTACGTGAACAACGAGAAGGTCGTCGGGGAGGACGCCGAGCTCGCCCCCGATCAGCTCCTGCACGGCCGGTGGGCGCTGCTGCGCCGCGGCAAGAAGCACCTCGCGGCGGTGACCGTGGAGGCCTGAGACCGGTCCCGATCCGTCCACCACCCCCGTCCGGGAGCCGAGCTTGCAGGCCCCTGGGCGGGGGTGTAGTGTTCATCGAGTCGTCAGGCAGGGCCGAGAGGCCGGCCGGGGACACCACCGCAAAGAGCAGCAGGACCGACAGGTGCTGCCTAGTTCATGCGGGAGCGACCCTCCGGGTCGGTGCGGGATCGGAACAACGCAGGTTGACACGCCGAGAACGGACTGCGTAGGATGGTCGAGCTGCCTGAGGCGGGGAACGATGTTCCACCGAGAAGGGCACCAAAATTCCAACACGGTTTCCGGGTGTGAGAGCCTGGTTGCTGGTCTGTTGTTTGAGAACTCAATAGTGTGCCATGTTTGTTGATACCGGATGTTTTATTCGGTTGATTGGTTGTCGCCGTCCTGCCTCCGTGGGGT
>NZ_JBHVDI010000142.1:0-10163 GCF_042802875.1 Kocuria sp. NPDC057446
TCCGAGCCCTGTTCCAGGGCTCGGATCCCCGCAGACCGCGCAGCACGTTGAATCTCCCCGCACGAATGTGAACAGGACGCATCATGACCACCACTGATCCATGGATCCACGACCTGGCCCGGGTGCACCCCGGGGACCGGATCGAAGTATGGGACCAGCACCATCTGCGCCATGCCGGCACCGTGAGCCAGGTGGCGGCCCACCTGGGTGTGCTGTGGGTGCGCGAGGCCAACAGTGGGCTCCCCAAACTGGTTCCCACCGAGGGTCACCGCCTGCGCCATGCCTCGGCTGCCTACGCCGCCTGAAGCGGTCGCAGACCCTCCCGGTCACCGGTGCTTCCCCCGTCAAGGGAAGCCTCCGGCCTCGGTGCTGGCCCAGAACGACTCGTGATGCCCGCTCGACACGGCTGCCCCGTGCCGCGTGGGCATCACCACGTGGTGCGGTCACGCGCCTTTGCGGATCTCCCCGGGCGGGTTCAGGTGTGCTGAGACGCCGCGGGCTCCGTGATCGTTGACGGCCCGCCCCCGTCCGCTCTCATCAGGCGTAGTCTTCAACGAAGGGGCCCGTCTCGAGGGGGAAATGACATGTCGTCCATGCCGGGGCGGCGCGCACGGTGCCCCGTGGGTTCCACCCGCCCCGCTGGACCGAGGAGGTCCCCATGCAACCCGAAGCCTCACCCATGGAGCTGACTGCGGTCTTCGCCCGGATCCAGACCATGGTGCTGTCCCAGGAGCACGCCGTGGTCGCGGTGCACCAGCTGGCGCAGGTCGCCCAGGACCTCATCCCCTCCGCGGCCGGGGCGGGGGTCTCCCTGATCGACGCCCACGGCAGCAGAACCAGCACCGGGGCCACCGATCATCTCGTCGAGACCGCCGACGCGCTCCAGTACGAGTCGGGGGAGGGCCCCTGCCTGAGCGCCTGGGCCACCGCGTCCCTCCAGCGCATCAACGACACCACTGACGACGACCGATGGCCCCAGTGGTCAAGGGCTGTTGCCCGGTCGGGAATCCGCTCGATGCTCAGCGTCCCGCTGGTCTTCCGGGATCAGTGCCTGGGGACGATGAAGGTCTACGCCACCGTCGACAACGCCTTCACCGACCACGAGGAGCAGCAACTGGAACTGCTGGCCGCAGTCGCGGCCACCCTGCTGGGCTCGGCCCAGGCCGCGGAGACCCCGCAGCGCCTCAGCGCTGCGCTGCAGGCCGGGTTGAAGGATCGGCAGGTGATCGATCGGGCCACCGGGATGCTGATGGAACAACGGGCCACCGACCCCGACGACGCCCATGCCGTGCTGCTCACGGCCTCACTCAGCCAGGGGCGGCCCATGGTCGAGGTCGCCCGCCAGATCCTGCAGCGGCACCCCGACCCGGGCAACTGAGGCCCCACGGCGGAGACGACGAGGTCGCGGCGGAACAAACCCGCCTGCCCTGTGATGTCGTCGGCGGCGCCGACATCGACGGCGAGGCATGGGAAGTGCATCACGTGCGTCGGCGTCCGCACCGCTGTTCACGGACCGGGCCTGCCTCCGCCTGGCGGTGGGGCCCTGCCCGGATGAGCCCGGCATCGCTCGGAACAGCGAGGAGATCCAGCGCGGTCACCGGGCGATGGGCGAGCATGCTTCCTCGCATGCCCCCGAGCGCGGTGGTCTGCGGCACGGCTGCTGCGGGCGTGGCCGATGTCCGGCCGAGCACAGGAAAGGGTTGTGCCTTCGGGAACTCGGCGTAGGCTCAGAGATCAGGACCAGGGCAAACCGCGGAGACGCACCCCACAGAGCGGGGCGGCGACCGATGCCAGGACGTGAACTCCGGTCGTCGTCACGACCTCTGGAGCCCTCATGGACCCTGATCCTTCCGTGTCCGAGCTGACCGTGGCCTTCGCCCGCATCCAGGGCATGCTGTTGAGCCGGCAGAATGCGACCGCAGCGGTGGACCAGCTCGCCCAGGTGGCCCGCGCGGTGATCGGTACTGCTGTGGGGGCCGGGGCCTCCCTGTTCGAAAGCCCTGGTGGGGCGAGATCCAAGGGGGCCACCGACGCCCTCACCGCCGCCGCTGATGCCCTGCAGTACGAGCTGGGCGAGGGCCCGTGCCTCGACGCCTGGATCTCCGGGGTGTCGGTGCGTAGCGACGACACCGCTGAGGAGGACCGCTGGCCGGACTGGTGTGCGGCCGCCCACGGTGCGGGTATCCGATCGGTGTTGAGCACCCCGCTGGTGTTCGGCGGCCGGCAGCTGGGGGCGATGAAGGTCTATGCCCGTGACCCGGACGCGTTCTCCGTCGAGGACGAGGGAACCCTGGGCCTGCTGGCCGGTGCGGTGGCCGTCCTGCTGGGCTGCGCCCAGTCCGCCGATGCCCCGCGCCGGCTCAGCGACTCGTTGCAGGCGGCCCTGGCGGATCGGCAGGAGGTGGGGACCGCGGTCGGGGTGCTCATGGAGCGCCACGGCACCGACGTCCAGCAGGCTCGGGCAGCATTGTTGGACGAAGCCCTGCTCCAGGACCGGCCCCTGACCCAGGTCGCCCGGCAGGCGCTGGCCCGCCCGGCGGACCGGGACGGGTAGGACGCCGTCGTGGATGACGACGAGGTGGGTTCCGAGCAGGCCCGCGGCCTGTGCCTGGCGCTGGAAGCGGCAGGCATCGGGGCGGGGACGTTGTGGCTGCACTACTTCCGGATGGGCGGGGAGGTGGGGGAGGTGGAGATCGACGCCTACCTCCACCACGCCCTGGGGCTGCCGCGACTCGAGCGGGACCTGTTGGCCCGTGCGGCCGACGAGCTCATCGACCACCGGGCAGGCCAGCACGCCCTCTACTCCTTCGAGGTGCGTGCCGATGCCCGGGGCGACAGCGCCGGCGGCCACGGGGAGATGACCACGGGCATCGACCGTGATGGTGGCTCCGGTGAGGACCCCGACGGTGCGGCGGGTGCCGAGGGAAAGGCGCAGCAGTGAGTGCGCCGATCTGCCGGAGGTCGGAGCACGTGGGTGTCGAGGGCATCGGAGTACTCTGGGACCCAAGGACCTTCACCGCGAGAAGCACCCCTGTGCCGCCGGGTGTCAGGGAATCAGAAGGCCCTCGAGGCCACGGGAGGTCACGATGGAAACCGAGTTCTCGGGTACGGAGCTGACCACGGTCTTCGCCCGCATCCACGGCATGCTGCTGAGCCAGGAGAGCGCGACGTCCGCAGTGGAGCAGCTGGCCGAGGTCGCCCAGGACGTGGTGGACTCCGCGATCGGTGCCGGGGCCTCGCTGATCGACGACCAGGGGCACACAACGTCCACCGGCACCACGGACGCGGTGGCCGAGGCCGGGGACACCTTGCAGTACGAGCTGGGGGAGGGCCCGTGCCTGAGCGCGTGGGCCACCGAAGCTCTGCAGCGGGTGGACGACACGGCCACCGAGACCCGGTGGCGGGGCTGGTGCGCGGGGGCTCTCTCGCTGGGGGTCCGCTCGGCGATGAGCGCCCCGATGCTGTACAAGAGTCACTGCATCGGAGCGATGAAGGTCTACACCACCACCGCGGACGGGTTCACCGCTGCTGATGAGCGGCGGTTGAGCCTGCTGGCGGCCGCGGCCGCGACCCTGCTCGGTGCGGCGCAGACCTCCGAGGCCCCGCACCGGCTCAGCCAGTCCCTGCGCACCGCCCTGACGGATCGCCAGACGGTGGATGTCGCCACCGGGATCGTGATGGAACGCCGCGGTGTCGATCAGCACCAGGCCCGGGTGGCGCTGCTGGAGGCCTCGCGCGACCAGGGCCGGCCTCTGCTGGAGATCGCCCGGTCGGTCCTGGCCGGCTCCCTCGGCACGGATTCCTAGTGCTGGCGGATGATGATGCCGTGGCCCGCGAACAGGCCCGCCTGCTGCGCCAGGCCGTCGACCGTGCCGGGATCAGCCGGGACCAGTTGTGGCTGCACTACTTCAGCCTCGGCGGGGAGGCCGGGGAGACCGAGATCGACGCCTATCTGCACCAGTCCTTCAGCCTCCCGCCCTTCCAGCGCGACCTGCTGGCCCATGCGGCCAACGAGCTGATCGCCCAGATTCCCCCGCCTCAGGCTCCTTATGTCTCGGACCTCGTCGACGGCGACAACGCCGAGGAGGACTGAGGTCCTCCCAGCCGGTGCCGTTGCCCCGTCCGTGCGGCTGCCACCGGGGCGCTCGCCCACGCCGGTCGTTCAGGCCGGGGGCTCGGGGTCGTCCAGGAGGTGGTCGGCTGTCTGGGCGAGGGTCTCGCCCTGATCACGGGCGGTGTCCAGCAGGCTGGTGCGGGCGGCGGACTCGGGCAGGTTCAACCGTTCCATCAGCACGCCCACGGCGCGTTCGATGCGGTCCCGGTCCGTGACGGCCTCCTGCAGGGCGTCGGGGCGAGAGGCCGGGCGCTGGGTGCGCCCGTCGCCCAGCAGGGCGGCGGCCGGGCCGGCGAGGAGGCTCAACAGGCGTTCCTCGTGCTCGGTGAAGGCGTGGGGTTCGGTGGCATAGACCTGCAACGCCCCGATCTCCAGGCCCTCCACGACCAGCGGGACGCTGAGTGCGGAGCGGATTCCTGCCCGGGCCACGGTCCGGGACCAGGCCGGCCATCGCAGGTCGGTGGCCGTGTCGGGGACGTACTGGACGCTCACGGTGTCCCAGGCCCGCAGGCACGGGCCACCCCCGAGCTCGTACTGCAGCGCGTCCGCGTGGGCCACCGCCTCATCCGTGGACGCCACGGTGGTGCACACCCCGTCCTCGTCCACCAGGGAGATCCCGGCCCCGGCCGCCAGCGGGATCAGCTGCTGCGCCACCTCGACCAGCTGGCTCACCGCCTCGGCGGCCGTCTGCGCCTGCAGAACCACCTGCTGCACACGGGCCAGGGCAACGCTGAGCCCGGCCACCGCCGGATCCCGTTCCATGGTTTCTCCTCCGACAAGCCGGCAGCCCCTGAAACGGCTCGTCTTCCGGGCAAGCCCTCCGCCTGCCGACACCACCATTCTCACCCTCGGGCGGCAACGCCGATAGCACCTGGACCAAACGGAGTCCGGCGTCAGGGGCCTGCGGAAGACGAAGGAGTGCGCGACGGCTGCCGTGCCGGTGCGGGCGACGGCGAGAGGCGTCCAGCCACGGACAGGGAGCGGGCACGGCGACATGGTTCCGGAGCGCCCCGCGGAGAAGGCGGATCAGACGTCCCCGGCTCGTGTGGCAACCCCCGCTTCCCCGATCACACCGTGATCCCGCCGAGGGAAAGCTCCGATGGGCGTCCCCGTCCCCGCCGAGGTCGCCCCGGAGGTTGTTCTCCGCACCAGTGGTCGCCTGGACGCGGCCGGGGCGTAGCATCGACGGGTGACAGAGATCTGACAGGAGAAGTGTGGAGGTGGGCCGCCGTTGGACGTGCTCATGGCGGCCCTGCCCATTGTGCTGACCCTGGCTCTGCTGCTCGTGCCGGCGCCGTCATGGGTGGCTCCCGGGATCGGACTGGTCTCGGCCGTGCTGATCGGGCTGGTCTGGTTCGACACCTCTGCGGAGGAGGTGTCCTCGGCCTTCGGCGAGGGCTTCTGGACCCTGGTCGAGGTGCTGGCCATCATCGCCGGCGGGATCCTGCTCGCACGCGTCATGGACCGCACCGGCGCGCAGAAGAAGCTGGCCCGGTGGCTCTCGGCCGGTGGCGGCCCCACGGTCGTCTCGGCGCTGCTCATGGTGCACGGGGTGGTCCCGTTCATGGAGACCGTCACCGGGTTCGGCGTCTCCGTGATCATCGGGCTGCCGCTGCTGCTGTCCCTGGGGTTCACGCCGTTGCGAGCGGCCTCGCTCTCGCTGGTGGCGCTCATGGTGGGCCCGTGGGGCTCCATGGCCCCCGGAACTCTCCTGGGCTCCCAGATCGCCGGCGTGACCCTGCAGGACCTCGGGGTGGCCTCCGGGATCCTGAACGTCATCGCCTTCCTGGGATCCGGCGCCGTGGCCGCGGTCATCGCCGGCCGGGGGCTGCCCAACTCCGACGGCCGGCCCCGGCCTGCTGACTACGGCGCCTGGATCGGCATGGGACTGGCCTCGGGAGTGGTGCTGTCCGCCCTGGTCCTCGCCGCCAATCTGGCGTTCGGCACGGCCGTGGCCGGTGCGGTGGCCACTCTGGTGATGTCCGCGGGCTGGGCCGGCGTGATCAGCCGGGGACGGATGGGGCCTGTCCCGGCCCGCGCTCTGGTGCCGTACCTCGTGCTGCTGGGGGGCACCATCGCCGGGCAGCTCCTCGAGGGCCTGCTGCCGCCCGGAGGGTTCGGCGCGGTGCTGGGCTCGCCGGCCCTGTGGTCCATCACCGGTGCCCTGCTCGGCGTCGTCGTGCTCTCCATGGACAGGGAGCACCGGCGGCGACTGCCACGGGAGAGCACCCGGATGTGGCTCCAGGTGGCGGCGCCGACCGGCCTGTACCTGGTGCTGGGCACCGCGGTCTCCGGGGGCGGGCTGGCCGAGGCGCTGGCCACGGCGCTGACCGGGCTGGGGCAGGCCTATCTGTTCCTGGTCCCCGTGGTCGGTGGCCTGGGGGGATACATCACGGCCTCGGGCACGGGCGCCAACGCCATGTTCGGCGGCACCCAGGACGCGGCCGCGCATGCCCTCGGCGTGGATCCCCTGTGGATGATGGCCTCCCAGAACGTGGCGGCCGGACTGGCCTGCCTGGCCAGCCCTGCGCGCATCGAACTCGCCTACCGGATCGCCGGCCCGCTCCAACGGAAGGACACCCCCGGGCCCGCCTTCACCCGCGGCGCCCTGGTGGCGAGGACCCTGCCGTTCGTGCTGGTGTGCCTGGTGCTGTGGGGCATCGGGAACCTGCTCTGGATGCCGATGGCAGGCTGACTCCCCCCCGCGGACCTTTCCGTTCCTCCGGTGCGGCACGCAGCCCCCGCCACGTCGGAGATGGCCGGTCGGAGATCGACCATCGCTCCGGGTGAGCGGCGTGATCAGGGGTGCAACGGGCCGCGTGTCAACAGCCTCCTGAGTGGGTTGCCCTGCAGGAACCGCCTCGACGACCGACCCGGCGCGGGGTTTCCAGCAGCTTCGCCCACATCGGGGCGAAGGACATGTTGCGGACGACGAGGACGACCAGGTCGATGAACAGGGAGGCCAACAGCGCCCGGACGAGGTCGCCGCTGCGCTCGAAGAGCAGAGGCCCCGGTTGCATGCCGTACTGCTGGAAGGCGGCGAGCATGATCGCGGCGGTGGCCGAGGTGAGCTGCCTTCAGGGTAGGGCGGCCTTCCGGACCGGTCAGCTGACCTGCCCCGGATCGTTGCCCCACCACCGACGATGTCACACCCCCTTGGCGGCTGGGGCACCACCGGAGTTCTGGAGACGGCGACCGGCGGAGGAGCCACTTGGGCAACGAGTGGGAGACCGACGCGATGGCGGCGCCGGCGCCCCGTGTGGGGGGCCGGCGCCGTTCGTGGTGGTGCGGGCAAGTTGCTCAGCTGTTGATGACCTGGGGGCGCCGAGGTGCTTGAGGCCTTCCACGCCGAACTCCAGGCCGTAGCCGGACTGCTTGGCGCCGCCGAAGGGGATGCGGGGGCCGACGTTGCCGTGCTTGGTGATCCACACGGTGCCGGCCTCGATGCGGGCGGCGACCTCCCGGGCCCTGGCGGGGTCAGCCGACCACACCGAGGCGCCCAAGCCCACCTCCAGAGAGTTGGCCATCTTGATGGCCTCCTCGAGGTCGGTGTACTTGATGATCGGAAGGGCCGGACCGAACTGTTCCTCGGCCACCAGGGGGTTGTCGTTGTCCAGATCACCCACCAGGGTGGCCGGGTAGAAGTACCCGGGCTGGTCGGTGTCAGGGTTCCCGCCGATGAGCACGCGTCCGCCGCCGGCCTTGGCCTTGTCCACGAGGTCGGCGACGACGTCGTACTGGGCCTGGTTCCGCAGCGGGCCCAGCACGTTGTGCTCCTCCAGGCCCACGCCCATGGGCATCGTGGCGGCGACCTCGGTGAGGGCCTCGCACACGGCGTCGTGGACGTGGGCGTGGACGTAGAGGCGCTCGAGCGCCGCACAGGTCTGGCCGGTGTTGAGCAACGCTCCCCAGAACAGGTCCTCGGCGATGGCCGCCGGGTCGACGTCGGCAGCACGATCCCGGCGTCGTTGCCGCCGAGCTCCATGGTCAGCCGCTAGACGTTGTCGGCGGAGTTGCGGTTGATCGCCTTCCCAGCGGGGGTGGAGCCGGTGAACATGATCTTGTCCACGTCCGGGTGGGCGACCAGGCGCTCACCGATCTCACGGGCCCCGGCGACCACCTGGAGCACGTCGGCCGGCAGGACCTGGTTGATCACCTCGACCAGGGCCAGCACCGACAGAGGGGTGTAGCCGGAGGGCTTGACGACCACGGTGTTGCCCATGCGCAGGGACGGGGCGATCTGCCAGGTCTGGATCATCATCGGCGAGTTCCACGGCCCGATCGCTCCGACCACGCCCAGGGGCCGGTAGTGCAGCTCCGCCTTCGTGCCCTCCTCGTCGACGAGGGTCTCCGGCTCCAGTCCCAGTGCGGCGGTGGCACGCAGCCAGGCCGCACACGCGCCGACCTCGAAGCGGGCGTTAGGGCCGTTGAGTGGTTTTCCCTGCTCCCGGTTCAGCAGCTCGGCCAACGCCTCGGCGTTGGCCTCCACGGCGTCGGCGGCGGCGTCGAGCAGGGCCGAGCGTTCGGCGTGGCCACGGGCGGCCCACTCGGGCTGGGCGGTGCGGGCGGCGGTGAGGCCGCTCTCGATGGCGCCGTCGATGAAGCCGCCCCAGCCGGTGGCGTAGTCGGCCCCGGCGAGGAAGACCCGCCCGTCGGGGCGCTGGAGGTCCTCGAAGCACTCGGTGAGGTGCCCGGCGTAGTGCATGGGCCAGGTCTCCCCGGCGTACTCGTCATCGACCCAGTTGTGGCCGGTGACCGCCAGGACATCCAGCCCGGGCACGATTTCGTCGAGCATGGCCTGGGCGGCGGCCACGTCGTCGATGGGCACCGCGGTGGCGTCGGGGCCGAAGGCGACCAGGGTGGTGGTGTCGGCGTCGAAGTACTCGGCCTGGACGAAGTTCAGGGGCGACTCCGCGGGCGCGAAGGCCACGAAGCGCTCCTGGCGCCCGGCCACCTTGAGCCACAGCTTCGCCCCGCGCCCGGCCTGGCCCCGTTCGCCCGCTCTGGCCTTGGGTGCGGACAGGGCAGGGGTGAACTCCACGGAGCCCAGGGCGCCCAGCGGCAGGGTGACGACCACGGCCGCGGCGGTGAACCGGGTCCCGTCGACGGTGGTGACGGTCACGGTGCCGTCGGTCTGGTCCACGGCGGTGACCGGGGTGTTCAGGCGCAGGTCGATCTCGGCGACGGCGCGGATGGCCTCGATGAGCCGTTTCGTGCCGCCGTCAGCGGACACCTCCCGCACGAGCAGGCCGCGCTGAAGTGCCTGTGCCTGGTCACCCGACCCCTTGACCCCACCGGCGGTGGCAGGGCGCGGTGAATGGTGGGGTGGTCCCCGGCGCTGAACGCGCTCGCCTGTTCCCTTCGCCGGACGGTTCGACGGAACCGCTCACTGATGACAACCGTCGGACCCCACGCACCGTTGATCGGACAGTCTCGACCGTAGGGCCGGGATGCTTCTGATGCCCTGAGACCTCGCAGAGGATGGATGCGAGCGCTTGAACCTATAGGTGAAGCATGGTTCACTTGTTTGTCAAGGAAGGAGAGTCCTCCCCTATCGTTCCGTCGTCATGACCGCCCCTGCGATGGGTCCAACGGGCTGGTCCGCACGGGCCGGGAGAGGCCTCTGATCCGACCGTTCGGAAGGGTGTCGTCATGATTGTCCCGTTCACCAACTGGCCCGCGGTGCTGGGCTTCAGGGCGGTGCTGCTGGCAGGGCACCTGTTCGCCCGCCGCCGAGGACGCGCCTCTGGAGCCCATCTGGTCCTGCCGCTCGACGGCGCGCCCGGCCGCTCAGCAGCACCAGGCCCATGACCACGGCACCCACCGCCGGTCCGGGCCCGTCCACCTGCACGAAGGAGACCCCGATGACTCCGGTTCACCGGCCCCCAGTACATCCGACGCTGGCGCCGCGTCGCACCGTTGCCGCGGTGATCACCGACGGGCCCGAGGCCGTTGCGGTGGCTCGCCGCGCAGTCCGGATCGCTGCCGACCAGGACCGCCCGCTGCTGCTGCTGGTGCCGATGCTGCGCTCGGCGTTCAGTACCGACGC
>NZ_JBHVDI010000143.1:0-10145 GCF_042802875.1 Kocuria sp. NPDC057446
CGGCGCGGAACTGGAGGAGCTCACCCACGAGCTCGAGCAGCTCGGCGGGCACACCTCCCAGATGCAGCAGGTCCAGGCCGACATGGCCGAGTCCCAGGCGCGTCCCCGCGCCTGACCCCGACCCCGGCCCTGCCCCCGACGCCTCGGGGGCGGGGCCGGTCCCACGCCCGACCCTGTGAGAGGAACCCCCGTCATGACCGTCCGGATCGGACTGATCGGCGCCGGCCGCATCGGCGCCATGCACGCCGCCCACCTCGCCGCCCTGCGCGATCCCGGGGGTGAGCCGGCCGTGCGCCTGAGCATCGTGGACGCCGTGCCCGGGCAGGCGACCGCCGTGGCCGGCCGGACAGGGGCGGTGCCGCTGCCCACGGTCGAGGCGCTGCTCGACCACGGCGTGGACGGCCTCGTCGTCGCGACCGGCACGGCCACGCACCCCGAGCTGATCCGGGTGGGCCTGACGGCGGGGCTGCCGGTCTTCTGCGAGAAGCCGGTGGCGCTGTCCGTGGCGGAGGCGCTGCCCCTGCTCGAGGAGATCGAGCGCGCGCAGGGCGTGGTGCAGATCGGGCACCAGCGACGCTTCGATCCCGGCTACGTCCGGGCCCGGGAGCTGCACGCCGCGGGCGAGCTGGGCTGGCTGCACACCGTGCGCGCCGTGACCGGGGACATGACCCCGCCGCCGGTGGAGTTCCTCGCGACCTCGGGCGGTCTGTTCCGGGACTGCTCCGTGCACGACGTCGACGTCCTCCGCTGGATCACCGGCCGCGAGGTCGTCGAGGTGTACGCCCGCGGGTCCAACCGCGGGGACCCCCGGATCGGCGAGGTGGGGGACGTCGACACCGCGCTGGCCGTGCTCACCCTCGACGACGGCACGGTGGCCACCGTGGCCGCGACCCGCTACAACGGCGCGGGCCACGACGTGCGGCTCGAGCTGCAGGGCTCGAAGGGCTCGGTGGCCGTGGGGATGGACGAGCACATGGCCCTGCGCTCGGCCGAGCCCGGTGTCGGGTTCCCGGCCGGGCCGGCGCACACGACTTTCCACGAGCGCTTCGCCGAGGCGTACCGCCGGGAGATGGCCGCGTTCGTGCGGGTGGTGCGCGGGGAGATCCCGAGCCCGTGCACGGCCCGTGACGCCGTGGCCGCTTCCCGGGTGGCCGACGCCGCGCAGCAGTCCCTCGAGACGGGCGTCCCGGTCCGGGTGGAGCCCCTCGGGGCGGCCGACGTCCCGGTGCGGGCGGTCCGGCCGGCGCGGGCGTGAGCGCGACCGGCCGTCCCGCGGCGCGGTGTCAGACCAGGACGATGGTGCGGTTGCCGGAGAGCACCACACGGCCCTCCGCGTGCCACTTCACCGCGCGGGACAGCGCCTGCATCTCGGCGTCGCGGCCCACCGCCACGAGGTCCGCCGGGGTGTGGGCGTGGTCCACGGGCATGACGCGCTGGGCGATGATCGGGCCCTCGTCGAGGTCCGCCGTCACGTAGTGGGCCGTGGCCCCCACCATCTTCACGCCCCGGGCGTAGGCCTGGTGGTAGGGCTTGGCGCCCTTGAACGAGGGCAGGAACGAGTGGTGGATGTTGATGCACCTGCCCGACAGCTCCCGCGTCAGCTCGTCGGAGAGCACCTGCATGTAGCGGGCCAGCACGACCAGCTCGACGTCGTAGCGGTCCACGAGCTCGAGCAGCCGGCCCTCGGCCTGCGGCTTGGTCGCCGCCGTGACGGGGATGTGGTGGAAGGGGACCTCGTGCCACTCCACGAGGCTCTTGTGGTCGAGGTGGTTGGAGACCACGGCCACGATCTCGATGGGCAGCTCGCCGATCCGGGTGCGGTGCAGCAGGTCCGTGAGGCAGTGGGAGAAGCGGGAGACCATGACGAGCACCCGGGTCCGGCGCTGCGCGGAGACCAGCCGGAACCGCATGTCGTGCTGCTCCGCCACCGGGGCGAAGCCCTCAGTCAGGGACTCGACGGTGGCCGTGCCGGCCTCGCTGACGGTGTGGCAGCGGATGAAGAACTCGTCGGTGAACCGGTCGGAGAAGTGCTTCACGTCGAAGATGTCGCAGCCCTGCTGCGTGAGGTTGGACGCGATGGCGCTCACGAGCCCGTGGGCCTCGGGGCAGTGGACGGTCAGGACGTGTTCGACGGTCCCCTGGGCGGGCATGGGCGGGCTCCTCGGCGCTGGTGACGGGTGCGCCGCGCGGGTCCGGTCTCGACGACGGCGGGCGCGGCCCTACGATCCTAGCCCCAGCGGGCAGGAGGCCGGGACGGCGTGCCGTGCCGGGCGGCCGGTGCACGGCGGGAGCGGTGTCGACCGATGGCCGCGGGAACGGGCGGTAGGAGTCCGCCCGGCGCGGGGAGAGATGCGCCTCCCATGGAGGACCCGCGGCCATCGGCAGGCGTTGAACGCCTCAACAGAGGAGAGCCGTGGGCTGAGCGGCTTTCAGAACACGGGTGCCGCAGACGGTGCACCCCCCAGTGCGTCCGAATCGGTCCTACCCGTGCAATTTCCCCCATTGCTGTGGTTCTCACCACGATCGCCACCTTAGCCGACCCGGTGCCGCGTGTGCACCCGGTTTCCACGGGCAATTCCCAGGACGGACCACGAACGCCCCTCGGACGGGCGGCCGTGGCCCGCCGGCCCGGGACCGGGAGCGGGGAAACGCCCGCGATGTCCGCTCCCACCAGGCTTTTCGCACCGAGGTCTCCGGCGGAAGCGTCCGGCGCCTCCTCCGACTGTCCCCCTAAGTGAGGACAGTCGTCGTTCGCTTTCGTGACACCCTGCGCCGGGGTCAGGCCACGCTCGTGTTGAACAGCAGACCGAGCAGATAGGTGGCCAGGGCGGCACCGTAGCCGATGGCGAGCTGGCGCAGCCCGCGCTTCCAGGGCGAGGCGCCGGAGAGCAGCCCGACCAGGCCGCCCGTGACCAGCAGGGCGAGACCGACCAGCGCGAGGGCCACGAGCATCGCGGGCACGCCGGTGAGACCCGCGAGGTACGGCAGGATCGGGATGATCGCCCCGGAGGCGAAGAAGCAGAAGCTGGACGCCGCGGCCCCCAGGTCGGTGCCCAGGGCCATCGTGGAGTGCGGCTCCGGCTCGTCCTCCACGGTGTCCCGGAACGACCGGGAGGGGTCGCAGTCGCACTCGAAGAATCCCAGCCGCTCCGCGGCGCGGTGCTCGGCGGCCTCCTCGCTCATGCCCCGCGCCCGGTAGACCAGCACGAGCTCGTTGGCGTCCAGGTCCAGGTTCGGCGCCACGTGCAGGGTCACCTGGGTCGGCTGGGAGGCGTCGAGCAGCTCGCGCTGCGAGCGCACGGACACGAACTCCCCGGCCCCCATGGAGAGCGCCCCCGCGAGCAGGCCGGCGATCCCCGCGAAGAGCACCATCCCGGGGGAGGTCCCGGTGGCGCCCACGCCCATGACCAGGGCCAGGTTGGACACGAGGCCGTCGTTGGCGCCGAAGACCGCCGCCCGGAAGTTGCCGGAGAGCTTGTGCCGGCCCTCCGTGGCGAGCGCGCGGATGATCTCCTCGTGCACCGCCTCGTCGGCCGCCATGGCGTCGGACGCGTCCTCCTCGCGCTCGTAGGGGGAGCGGCTCTCGGCGCGCTGGATCAGGGCCAGGACGAAGACGGAGCCGAAGTGCGTGGCGAGGAAGATGAGCAGCCGGGAGTACAGGGACGGCCGGGCCTCGGCGCTCGCGTGCGGCCCCAGCAGGCGGACCCAGTGCTCGGCGTGGCGCTGCTCGGCCTCGGCGACCTGGTGCAGGATCTCCTGCTCCCGGCCCGTGCTCCGGGCGGCGAGGAGACGGTAGATCCGCGCCTCGGCGCGCTCCTCGGCGAGGTACTTGCGCCAGCGGCGGATCTGCCCGCGGTCCGGCTCGGCCGGGCGGACGGGGTCTCCCCGGGTCGTGGGGGAGCGGTCATCGGGTGCGGGGTCCATGGGGGCCTTCCTCGGGCCGCGGCGGCCCCGGGCAGCACAGCGCGCTCGGGGTCCGACCGGGGTGCGGTGTCGTCCGGAAGGTCTCGTTCGCCCGCGGGCACGGGTGGGCTGCCGGGACTCCTCGTCGAGACCGGGATGGCGACAGACCGACGGGTGCGCGGCACCCGGGAACTACTCCCCTTCGCTTCCCGACGAGTGTAGACCGGGGGCGGCGGCCCCGGGTTCCGGTGCACCGAAGGCGACCGGGGCGCTCAGGCAGAGCCGGGCGCCGCGGGGCGGCGCAGGATCGCGTACGCCGCGATGCCCGCGAGCATGCCCCAGAACGGGGAGACGATGCCGTAGGGGGCGATCCCGGAGACCGTGACCACCAGGGTGATGAGGGCGGCCTTGATGACCGCCGGCTGGTGCCTGCCGGGGTGCATGCTGTCGAAGAAGGAGCCCTGCAGCGCGCCCAGCAGGGCCGCGCCGGCGAGGGCCGTGACCATGCCCGGCGGGATCGCCGAGAACGCCGCCACCACGGTGTCCGCGAACAGGCCGAAGACGATGTAGAAGATCCCGCAGGAGACGCCGGCCACGTAGCGCCGGGCGATGTCCGGGTCGGACTCGGGGCTGGTCGCGATGCCCGCGGTCACGGCGCCGAGGTCGAGGGCGTGGCTGCCGAAGGGGGCGAGCGCGACCGAGGCCACGCCCGAGGCGCCGAGCAGGCGGCGGTCCCGCGCGGGGTAGCCGGCTGTGTGCATCATCGCCAGACCCGGGGCGTTCTGCCCGGCCGCGGTCACGATCAGCAGCGGAATGCTGATCGCGGCGATCGCCTCCCACGAGAGCGTGGGCACGGTCAGCACCGGCTGCGTGAGCGGCAGGTCCAGGGCCACGGGCTCGATCCGACCCCGCAGGAGAGCGGCCAGCACCCCCAGGCCCAGGGCCGCGAAGACCGCGTAGCGGGGGCAGTAGCGCCGGCCCAGGAGGTAGCCGAGCACCAGCGCCCCGGCCGCCCACGGGTTCTCGACGACGGCCGCGGCCACCTTGATGGCGATCGGGAACAGCACGCCCGCCAGGACGGCCGCGGTGACGGGCCGGGGCACCGCGGCCAGGATCCGCCCGATCAGACCGGTCACGCCCAGCAGCGGTCCCAGGACACCGGTGACGAGGTAGGCGCCCACCGCGTCGGAGAAGGAGTAGTTCCCGAGCGAGGTGATCAGCAGCGCCGCCCCGGGGATGGACCACGCCACCATGACGGGCTGTCGCGTCCACAGGCTCATGACGGCGCACGTGATCCCGGAGCCGACCGAGACGGCCCACAGCCAGGAGGAGGTGAGTTCGGGGCCGAGTCCGCCCGCCCGGGCGGCCTCGAGGACCACGAGCACGGGGCTCGAGCAGGAGACGACCACGGCCACGAAGCCCGCGAGGGTCGCCGACGCGGACCCGTCCCGCCGGAGCCCTCGGCCCGGCCGGGCGGCCAGCCCGGTGGTGCTCGGCGCGTGGCGGCCCATGGGGTGCTCCCGGGGGCGGGGCCCGCGACGGGGCGGAGTGCCGGCACCGGGGAAGGGGGCCCCGGCGACGGAACAGCGGACCGTGCCGGCCTAGGACGCCGCTTCTCCGGGGATAGATATCGATCCTGCATGACTGCCCGGCTCCGGGATATGGATCGCCCGGTCGGAGCTCAGGAGTCGACGGTGTCCGCGGACGACGGAGCGTGCCACTGCCGCCGGTCGGGGGCGATCACGGAGGCCTCGTCGCGGTTCTCCGCGGGGAACGAGCCCACGCCCCAGTGGTAGCGGTACGGGTCCGAGCAGCCCCAGCCGAAGCGCAGGCCCTCCACGAGCTTCTGCGCCGCCTCCGGGAAGCCCAGCGGGGCGGTGGTCCACGGCTGGTCCCGGCCGGCGGGCTCGTTCCACTCGTCCTCGTGGAAGAAGGTGGCGTCCACGGGCCAGGCCGCGTCGGTGAGCTGGCCGCCCGAGAGCACGGCGCACTCCACGCCCTGCGGGCCCACGCCGGCCCAGGCGACAGGAGCCTCCGAGCGGTCGTCCTCGCGCTCGTACTCCACCACGAGGAAGTCGTTCCAGGGCAGCCGGGCGAGGACCGTGGCGATGAGCCGGCGCAGGTCCTCCCAGACGCCCTCGTCCGCCACCGGGACGGCCTCGTCGGAGAGGACCACGCCGATGCCGGCGCGGCCCAGCATCTCCTGGGCCTCCGGTGTGGCGAGGTCGGACCAGGTCCTCGTGTCGGCGAACCCGTCCCCCGGGGGCTCGCCGGCCGGCTGGCGGGCGGAGGCGAAGCGCATCGCCTCCTCCCAGGAGCCGAAGAACCGCCGGACGCCGTCGAAGTATGGACGGCGGGTGCTGCCCGCCTCCTGCTCGACGACCCACCGGCCGTAGCGGGCCGTGGTCGGGTGGTGACCGGTGCTGCGGCAGTGGGAGAGGAACGCGGTCACGGCGGTCGCGTACTCCTCCTCCGTGAAGACGTGCTCGCGGGCGGGCTCGGTGCCGGCGCTCAGGCCGATCCGCTCGAGGGCCACGTCCCACCGCCCGCCGCCCAGGCGCTGGGAGACGGTGCGCTCGGGCACGGGCCAGTGGTGGGCGAGCACGCACAGGAAGTCGGACTCGGTGCACAGTCCCAGCCGGGCGATCTCGTAGCTGTGCGCGCTGAGCGGCCGGCAGGAGGACGCCCGGGCGCAGTGCTGCTGGGCGGCCCCGATGAGCCCCAGGGTGCGCCGCGTGAGCGAGCCGTCGGCGTCGGACGCGGCGAGCAGCCCGGTGACGTCGCGGACCAGGTCCGCGCTCAGGTGCAGCGCCGCGTAGTCGGGGTCCGGGGCCAGGCCGAGGTGCTGGGCCATCACGAGCCAGACGCCGGCGCCGACCGCGCCGTCGGTGATCTCCGGGGTCGAGGGGTCCTCCGTGAAGCGCTCCCCGAGGTGGGCGATCGCCGCGTCCAGCAGCGCGACCGGCTCCTCCGGGAACAGCAGCTGGAAGCGCATCCGCACCTGTCCGCGGGTCATGCCGCGCTCGGCCATCGCGTGGATCAGCGAGCCATAGCGCTGCACGAAGGCTGCGAGGCCCGCCACGGCGTAGGGCATGGGGGTCCTCCGGTCGGATGGATGGTCGGAACGGCTCGGGGACGGTGCCCGGGTCGCAGGGGGCCGCGCCGTCGTACGGCACCACGCCGCCGCACGACACCGCGCACTTCCGATGCTAGTCGGTGCCCGCCGGTGCCCGCGCGCCCCGGGCCAATGTGACCCCCCGATGACGGGTCCGCGACCGGCCGGTGCACGACACCGCAGGTCAGCTCATGAGCAGCCCCCGGATGTCCTCTGCGGTGAGGGCGCTCGAGAACATCCTGTCGTCGTCCAGCACGGCGGTGAACAGCCGCGCCTTGCGCTCCTTGAGCTCCATGACCTTCTCCTCGATCGTGTCCCGGGCCACGAGCCGGTAGACCATGACCTTCTTCTGCTGGCCGATGCGGTGCGTCCGGTCCACGGCCTGCTCCTCGGTGGCGGGGTTCCACCACGGGTCCAGCAGGAAGCAGTAGTCCGCCTGGGTGAGGTTGAGCCCGAAACCGCCCGCCTTGAGGCTCACCAGGAACACGGGCACCTCCCCGGAGGTGAACCGCTCGAGCACCCCGGCCCGGTCCGTGGTCGAGCCGTCCAGATAGGCGTAGGGGATCCGCAGCTCGTCCAGGCGGGCCGCGGCCTTCTTCAGGAAGCTCGTGAACTGGCTGAACACCAGGGGCCGGTGGCCCTCGGCCACGATCTCCGGAAGGTGCTCGAAGAGCAGGTCGAGCTTGCTCGAGGAGACGTCCGCCGCGGGGTCCACGAGGGAGGCGTCGAGGCTGAGCAGGCGCAGGGTGGTCAGCGACTGGAAGATCGTGAACCGGTTGCGGTCGAGGTCGCGGAGCAGTCCCAGCACCTTCTGCCGCTCGCGCTGCAGGCGCGTGTCGTAGATGCGGCGGTGCGCGGGGGAGAGCTCCACCTCGATGGTCTGCTCTAGCTTGGGCGGCAGCTCGAGGTCCACGGACTCCTTGGTGCGCCGGAGCATGAGGGGCTTGACGCGGCGGCGCAGGCGGGCGAGCGCGGCGGCGTCCTCCCCGCGCTCGATGGGCCGCTGATAGGTCTCCGTGAACTTCCGCCGGGACGGGAACAGGCCGGGCGCGGTCAGGGACAGCAGGGCCCACAGCTCCACGAGGCTGTTCTCGAGGGGGGTGCCCGTGATCGCGAGCTTGAACGGGGCGTCGAGCTCCTTCGCGGCCCGGTGCGCCTTGGTCCGGGGGTTCTTGACGAACTGCGCCTCGTCGAGGAGCACCCCCGCCCAGGACAGCGCCCGGTAGGCGGCCTCGTCCAGGCGCAGCAGCGTGTAGGAGGTCACCACCACGCGGGCGCCCGCCGCGGAGTCCGCGATCCCGGTGCCGGCCTTGGCCTGGGTGTCGGTCACGCCCACGACCGGCAGGGACGGGGCGAAGCGGCGGATCTCCGCCGTCCAGTTGGGCACCACGGAGGTGGGCGCCACCACCAGGAACGGCGGGAGGTCCGGGTCGCGCTCGACGGCGCGGCAGATCAGGGCGATCGCCTGGACGGTCTTGCCCAGGCCCATGTCGTCGGCGAGGATCCCGCCCAGGCCGTGGTCCCACAGCACGCTGAGCCACGCGTAGCCGTCGCGCTGGTAGGGGCGCAGCTCGGCGTGCAGGGTCGCGGGCACAGGGGGCGCCTCGACGGCCTGGAGCTCCAGCAGGGAGCGCACCCCCTCCCGCCAGGCCTCGGCCTGGTCCGTGTCCGTCGCGACGTCCTCGAGGTCCTGCCACAGTCCGGCCTGGTGCCGGTGGATGCGCAGCGGCCCTTCAGGGCTCTCCTGCAGCGAGCGGGCCTCGGCGATGAGCTCGCGCAGCCGGTCGAACTCGGGGCGGTCCAGGGCGAACCAGGACCCGTCCGGGGCCATCATCACGTCCTGGCCGAGGTCGAGGGCGCGGAAGACGTCGGCGAAGGAGATGTAGAACTCTCCCACCTTGACCGTGACCCCCAGGTCGAACCAGTCGCGGCGCTCCGTGGCGGCCGTGCTGACCGTGATCGTCGGCGGCTCGGCGATCTGCTGGTAGGCCCGCCGCCCGCCGGTGTGTTCGATCCGCAGGTCGGGGATCTTCTCCAGAGCGGGAAGCCACTCCCGCACGAGCACCAGGGCGTCCTGCGCCACGTAGCTCGAGCGGCGGAAGTCCACGCCCGGCGCCCGGTGCCGGACCGCGGCGGTGACCGCCGTCTCCCAGGACGACTCGCGGTGCACGGGCTCGTCCGCGAGCGGGTCCTCGGGGCGGAAGGGCAGCAGGATCCGCTCCCGGCCCTTCTGGTACTCCCACTCCCAGCGGGCGCGGATCGTGAGCTCCTGGTGCTCCAGGGTGAGCACCAGTTCGGGATCGGCGACCTGCGGCAGCTCGATGGACCCGTCGCCAGTGACCACGTCCATGCTGCGGTGCAGCCGCGGGAAGTATCGGTCGAAGAACTCCTGGACCTCGTCCTCCGGGATCCGCAGTCCGCCCGCCGTGTCCAGGAAGCGGCGCTGCTCGCGGGTGAGCCTGGTGGCCAGGGGGACCAGCCGCAGCGGGAAGGCGTTGAGGTCCTCGGTGTCCGCGACGTCCTGCGGCTCCCCGTCCGGGGCGAACAGTCCGTGCCCGGGGTCGCCGATGATCCGGGCGGTCGCCAGCGCGATCCGCCGCCCGCCGCTGTCGACCGTGGGCCGCAGCTCGAGGTCCTTGCCCGGTCCGCGCACCACGTCCACGTGGAAGCGGCCCGGCTCCTCGACCGTCACGGGCAGGCCGTGCTCCCGGCCCACCAGGGTGATCCCGGCGGCGTCGGCCCGGGCGAGGATGCCCCACAACAGGGGGGAGGCGTAGGAGTCGAGCCGGATCCAGTGCCGGTCGTGCACAGCCCAGGGGGAGCGGGTGGCGCTCAGCGCCCGTAGTTCGTCGAACCAGTCGACCTGCGCGGGGCTCAGCGCCCACCGGCCGGCGTCCGCGGTGACGGACTCCCAGTCCAGCCCGCCCTTGATCCACCCGCCCCGCCGGCCCCGGCGCACCGGGCGGACGTACAGATGCCACGGCGAGCCCGCACGCCCGGTGCCGTGCACGTACCGGTACGGCTCGCGGCGCAGGTCGAACTCCAGGGCCACCCCCTCCGGCTCCTCGGCGGGCGGCTCCGCGGGGTCCTGGCCGCCCAGGATCTCGGTCAGGGCGTCCTTCCAGTC